>JBDTUV010000394.1:0-3017 GCA_040007575.1 Gemmatimonadales bacterium | reverse complement strand
TGGTGCCGTTCACGCCGAGGGGGAAGGACAACCTGGCGGCGTGGATGGTGGCGCGAAACGATGGCGACCAGTACGGCCGGCTCCGGGTCTACCGGCTCTCCCGGCAGAGCCTGGTGTTCGGCCCCCGGCAGATCGAGAACCGGATCAATCAGAACACCGAGATCGCCCGGCAGGTCTCGCTGTGGGACCAGCGGGGGTCGGAGGTGATCCGGGGCGATCTGCTGGTGATTCCGATCGAGGAGTCGATGCTGTACGTGCAGCCGCTGTATTTGAGGGCGGAAGGCGGGCGGATACCGGAGCTCAAGCGGGTGATCGTGGCGTATCAGAACCAGGTGGTGATGCAGGAGACGCTGGAGGGGGCGCTGGCCGAGCTCTTCGGTGGATCGACCGCGGGTCGTTCGACGCCCACCTCGGCGGCCGACTCCGTGACTACAGCGCTGGGGACTGGCGACCGGCGACTGGAGACCCTGTTAAGCGAAGCCCGCCGCCATTACGAGGCCGCGTTGCAGGCGCAGCGGGAGATCGACTGGGCGAAGTATGGGCAGGAGATGAGGAGGTTAGGGGAGGTACTGGAGCAGATCTCCAAGTAGTCATTGCGAGGGCGATGCACCAATGACTGCACGCACCCGGACTGACAAAAGGGGGAGAGCGGACCAAGCCGCCCTCCCCCTTTGTCGTACCGATCAGTTCAGCCTAGATGGTAGCGGCGATCTTGTGCCAGGTCGAGTTGCCGACCTCGTAGGCATTCACCTTCGGCGTGCCTTCAACCACCTTCGCTAGCCCTTTGAGCACCTGGGGATAGGTGTCGCGGCCATACTGGTCCGCGTTTTCCTTGCGATCCCACAAGCTGATCGCGACTACGTCCTTGCCCTCGGTGCCAACGAACGTGATCTCGTCCTTGAAGCCGTTCTGCTTCCGCATAATGGGCAGAATGTCCTTCTCGAACGTCTGGGTGAACTCACGCGCGGTATTGGGCTTCAGATTCATGGAGACATTTCGTGCGTACATGATCGAACTCCTTGGTTCACTATGAATAGTCGCCTTACCTGCTGGTGGCGGTCTTGTGGAGGGTCGAGAAGGCAACCTCGTAGCCCCGGACCTCGGGCGTGCCGTCAACGAATTTCGTCAGGCTCTTGAGCACCTGGGGATAGCTCTCGCGGCTATAGGCATCCGCGTTTTCCTTGCGCTCCCACAGGCTGATGGCAACTGCGTTCTTGTTGTCCGGGCTGATGAAGGTCATCTCGTCGGTGAACCCGTTCTGCTTCTGAAGCAGGGGCAGGATCTCCCGCTCCAAGGTGGGGAGTAACTCTTCACGCTGATTGGGCTTGAGATTGAAAGAGACGTGTCGTGAGTACATGGGGGACTCCTTCGGGTTTATGGGTTCAGTGTGCCGGTTCACTCTCAGTAGTCGATGGGCGTAACATGGGTGACTGTACTAGACTTGTCAAGTAAATTTGACCGCTTGCCAGTATCGGAGCAGTAACTTAACTTACCGCTGTTAAAGTCGTTGAGTCCCTAAGTGGAGGAGGAAACTCGTGGATGTGTCGTTGGTCATCCGGCAGCGGCTGGAGGAATTCGGCTTGGATCAGCGAGGGCTGGCCCACGCGGCACAAGTGACCGAGTCCTACATCTCTCAGCTGCTGACCCGGCGGAAGGCGCCCCCTGCGCCGGCCCGCACGGACATCTACGCCAAGATGGACAAGTTCCTGAAACTCCCGAGCGGGGAGCTGGCACGATTGGCGGACATCCAGCGGAAGCAGGAGCTGAGGAAGGGTTTAGCGGAAGAGGCCACTCCCTTGTTCCGCGACGTTCGCGAATTGATCCTCCGCAAATGCCGCCCCGAAAAGGAAGCTCAGGTACGGGAGATCTTTGAGCAGCAGCCCTTCGGCGAGCTCGAGCGCCTGGTTACCAGGCAGCTTCTGGGGGTGGTCAAGGGGGTGGCAAAGGGGGAACTGGAGAACGAATACTGGCTCCGCATGGTGGCGGAGCTCGGCGGCCGAAGCTTTGAAGAGATGCGCGTCATCGTGCTCGAGTTCCTCGACACCGACATCTTCCACCTGTCCCGCGAAAACTGCGCCGCCTTCCTGGATCCGTTGATCGAGTCCTGGGACATCGACCTGGCGACGTTCGCCCTGGACATCGTGCTGAACCCCCGAGTGGTCTCGGGCCATGTGCGGCGATTCGAGTTTATCGAGAAGGAATTGGGGGAGGTGCTGGTCGAGGAACCGGGGCTCAGGGAGTTCCTCGAGGATCCTGCTCTCAGCGGTTCTGCCACCGGGGAGGAAGTCGCCTTTCTCCAGCGGCTGAAGTTCAAGGGCAAGCGCCCGGCGGCCCTCTATTACTACCGGGAATTACAGAACCTCCGGGACCCGCTCCATTTTCTATGAGAGCGGCTTAACCCTCGTTGGGTAGAGCGCGTCCGACGATGACCGTAATGTTGTCGCTCCCACCCCCCGCGAGCGCCTCCTTCAGCAGGTCCTCGCACACCTGCCGGGCGGAGGTCATCGACCGGAGGCTGTCGCGGATCCGCTCGTCGGAGACATGGTTGGTGAGCCCGTCGCTGCAGATCAGGGCGACGTTGCCCCAGGCGATGTCGAGCCGGGTGACCACCGGGGCGGGGTGGCGCCCGCCCATCGCGCTGGAGAGCGTGTGCGCCAGCTTGGTGTTGGCGGCGGCTGCCCGGGTCATCACCCCGAGATCGATCAGCTCCTGCGCCATCGTCTGGTCCCGGGTGATCTGCGACAGCTCCCCGTTCCGGAGCAGGTAGCAGCGGCTGTCTCCCACCTGGAGCAGGTAGGCCCGGGGCCAAACGCCGAGGTAGAGAGTGAGGGTGGTGGCCATGCCGCGGTAGTCGGGGTTGCCCTCGCCCTGGCGGAGCAGCTGGGCATGGCACAGGACCGCCGCTTCCTGGAGCGCCTCGGTGAACTCGTCGTCGTTCTCGTGGCCGGCGGCGTAATAGCAACGCATGCAGTGGGCGACGTACTGCGTCACCGCCTCGACCGCCAGCCGGCTCGCCT
>JBDTUV010000393.1:0-3021 GCA_040007575.1 Gemmatimonadales bacterium | reverse complement strand
CGAACGTAGCGAGTGTCCAGCGTGCTCCCGGAAAACCGAGCAGGACGGCTGCGGCAGCGAGGGCGACCGCGGCGACCGCGGCAGTGAGAAAGCCGATGAGGGGTGAGGGCCTGCCCTCCTTCACGGTCTGGTTGGCGAGGATCCAGGCACCCATCCACGGGAGGAACGTGCCCACCATCCACCAGACCGGGTGGTACCACCAGTTGCTCCCGCCCCCGATGTCGTGCCAGCGGTGGCCGTAGGTCCCGATGTTCTGGAGCAGGGCGACGTCGACGAGGAGGAAAACCACCGCCGCTGCCAGGCCGATGGCAGCTGCCCCCGCGATTCCCTCAATAGTACGAGGTCTGGTCCACAGCCCCGGCAGCATGCTGACCACGGCCAGGCCCACGAGCAGGATGACAGCCTGCACGATCACTTCCGGCATTCCTCCAAGGAAGCGTGAGGCCAGGGAGAAAAGCAGGACGAGAATGCTCTCGATCAGTCCCAGCTTGACGGCACCCTGTACGATCATGGGAACCCGGGTAAGGTCGTACTCGCCTTTCAGTTCCGCCGTCGAAGTCATGCCGTCTCCCGAGAGGGTGTGGATTCCCAAAGTATACCGGAACGAGGGTTCGAGGGCCAAGGGGCTCGAGCTCAGGTACCCCAGACCAGGACGACCGCCACGTCGGTGAGGGCCCACACGCCGAGTGCCTGATACATCCCGCGCTGGTGGTCCCGTGCGCTCATCCCGGCCTGCCGCAGGAGCCAGGAGAGCAGGAGCAGCCCCCATACCACCGCGCAGACAGCGAGTGGCAGCCATCGCCGGACGTCCTGCGTTCCCCAGCCCACGCGCAGGCCGGCCAGAGCAAGCAATGCAAACGCCACACCAGCCGCGCTGAGCGAGACCAGGAGACTCCGCCGGACCCCTAGCATTAGCGCGAGGGTCCGGTCGCCGCGGCGACTGTCCTCCTCGAGCTGATAGATCTGAGTGAGTGGATAGAGCGCCGCAAACAATGGGCAGAACGCCAGCAGTACCATCCCATGGGTGTAGTCCAAGGGGATGCCAGTCGCAGCCCACCCGGCGTACGGTGTCAGGGTTCCGAACCCCCACATGTTGATGACCCAATCGGCTCCGGGTACGGCTTTCAAGCGCAAGGGCGGCACCGAATAGAGCAGGGAGAGGCCCAGGCAGACCGCATACGCGGCCCGGTATCCCGCAGGAAGGAGAAACGCACCCAGGAGGCCCAGTGTCATGAGGCAGAAACCGAAGCTGGCGAGCTGCGCGGGCGGGGGCGGAGGTCGCCGGAGATAGGCGATGTCGCCTTCGTCGCGGTCATACGCACTGTTGAGCGCGAGGGTACCACCGTTCAGGCAAACGACCCAGAGGCCAATTCCGAGGAGCGCCGGCCCGAGCCGCTCACCGCGCTGGGCGCCGTGAACTCCGACCGCGAGGAGGTAGCCGACCAGAGTGTGAGCGGCCATGATGGGCCACTCGGCCGGTCGAGTGTGGAGCAGATAATCAAACCTGGGGCCGAGCAGGCGATACCCTGCCCCGCGCACCGATGTCACCACTCCAGGCCGAGATGCCCGGCGGCGATGCGCAATCCGCGGAGGGTGAGATCGGGATCGGTCAGCTCGATCGTCGTGGTGAGCGGAGCGATGACGCCGGCCAGCCCACCGGTGGCAACCACACGGGGCTTCTGTCCACCGGGCCATTCCGCGGTGATCCGTCGGACCATTCCATCCACGGCGTCTGCGGCACCAAACAGCACGCCCGCCTGGATGCACTCCTCCGTTCGACGACCGATGACCCGGGCCGGAGCCTTGAGCTCGGTGGCGGGAAGCTTCGCGGCGCGCCGGGTGAGCTGATCGGCAGAGGTTCTGAGGCCCGGCATGATCGCACCGCCGATGAACCGAGCGTCGGCGGTGACGCAGTCGAAGGTCGTGGCCGTGCCGAAGTCCACCACGATGCTGTCGGCGCCGAAGAGCTCGACCGCCGCAAGCACGTTGACGATGCGATCGGCGCCCACGGTCAACGGCTCGTCGACGTCCAGAGTAACCGGCAGTGGCGAGCTGGCATCGACGGCCACGCCGGTACAGCCGGTGGACAGGGCCACACCCTCGATGACGCTCTGAGTGGTGGCCGGCGCCACCGAGGCGAAGCATACCGCCCTGACCTCGTTGGGAGAGTGGCCACCCTGCACCAGAAATCCTCCGATCGCGCTGCTCCACTCGTCCGGCGTGCGATCCGGGTTGGTTGTCAGCCGCCAATGCCCTTCCAGCTCGCGGCCCCTGAAGAGGCCGGCGGTGATCTCGGTGTTTCCGATGTCCAGTGTAAGCAGCATGAGCGAAGTTACCGGCTATGAGAGACGGCGGCCAACTCCACAGTGCCGCTGCGGAGCGAAACGTCTGCTCCCGAGGTAGTCCGCACCAGGAGGGTACCGTCGTCTCCGACACCGGTAGCGGTTCCAGCTACCGGCTCGCGGATCGTCCGGCCCCGCAGCCAATCGCGACGGGCGAATCGGGTCAGCTCACCTGGCGAAAGCCTGCCCGAAGCGAGATCGAGCTGCCTGAGGGCGGCCAGCACCGGCTCTGCGATCTCTTCGACGGTAATTGCGGGTACCAGTTCGCAGAGCGACACCGCCACTGCGCTAAGCTCCTCCGGGACGCGGTTGCGCACGTTCATGCCGATGCCGACGGCCACCCACCCAAGGGCATCTCCCTGCCACCGGGCCTCGCACAGCACTCCACCAACCTTGCGGCCCTCCAGCATGAAGTCGTTGGGCCATTTCAGTTGCAGTGGCTTCGATACGAGCGCGGGAATGGCCTCCGCCACAGCCAGTCCGACGCGGAGACTGATCACCTCGATTCCCTCCACGGCTGGTGGCCGGAACAATACGCTCAACCATAGGCCTCCAACCGGCGAGGGCCTACCTCACAGCTCGGAAAGGCGACCCGTCGGCGATGCGGCTGCGGCTGATGAAGATGATCGGCTCGGGCATTGGTGGCCTCCGTGCGGTCGTCGTGGGCTGATACTGATCC
>JBDTUV010000392.1:0-3027 GCA_040007575.1 Gemmatimonadales bacterium | reverse complement strand
AGTGAGAGTCGGAGTTGGCTCGGCGGTGGTTCCGGCACTTGGAATTGGAGTCGCCGCCATAGGATTGGGCGCTGGCTGGGCGGCCGCACAGGCAGCCGCAACAAGCGCGACGAGAACAAGGCGGACGGCGCGCGTGCCATTGGTCACGCGAGAACGGTAGTCCCAGCCAGTGAAACAGGCGCGGCGACCGCGAGGAGAGACGGTCGCCGCGCCGGCTGCTGGGGCGCGTGCCCGGGTGTTGGGTTAGCGAGTGCCATTCAGGCCGCGACGAGCTCCTGATCCTCTGCTTCGGCCGTTTCGTCGGCCTCAGCGTCCGCGTCGTCGGGGCTGGCGCTGAACGCGGGCGCGTCCGAGGACAATCCGAGTGCCGCCGCCTGCGCCTCGAGCGCCTGCGCCGCTGATTCCGCCGCGTAGTCCTTCTTCTTCTTGCCGGACAGCATCTCGACCGAGTTGGCGACGATCTCCGTCTTCCAGTGGCGCGCCTTGTTGGCGTCCTCCCACTGGCGCGTCTGGAGCCGGCCGATGATGCTCACGAGCGAGCCCTTGCCCAGGTACTGGGCGCAGATCTCGGCCAGCCGGTCCCACGTCACCACCGGGTGGTACTCGGCCTTCTCGGAGCCACCGCGGTAGTCGTTGGTGGCGATCGAGAACTCAGTGACGGTCTTGCCGCTGGCAAGCTTGCGCGACTCCGGGTCGCGCGTAAGGCGCCCGGTAAGCACGACATGGTTCATGCCGTTCAACCTCCTGGCCGGCCCGGCATGGGCGCGGCCTGCGTTAGCGGCGGACGGCGGGATCTGGACGCGTTGAAGCTACTCGGTTCGACTTACCTGCGGCATGGCGAGCAATTGCTGGCGCCTTCACTCGTGGCAAAACCCCGTTCGGTGAAGACCGAACAGAACGAGTCTCGCGAGCTAGGGGGCGAACTGTGCGGCGTCGAAGAGCGCGCCCAGGTCGGCGAAGGTCCCAGAATCGAGGCTGAGCGAGCCAACTCCCGTTCGGCCGGCAATCGACCAGGAGTCCGTCCATGCCACCGCCAGCGAATCGCCGGCGGCCGGGTCGCCCGCGCACAGCACCCGTCCGACGACCTCGCCAGCTACCTCCAGCGGGTACGCCGAGGGAGCGATATGGCAGTCCGATCCAGTCGGATCACCCATTCCCCTACGTAGTTCTCTGTCGAAGTACGCGTCGGCCGTTGAGAGCTCATCGAACAAGAAATAAGTGACCAATGCCTCGGCGCCACCCGGTGCCGGGATCTCGAAGCAGGTCGTGATGGCCATGGCGCCCGTCGTGAAGAGGGACCTCTCCTCGCAGCTGCCGCCGAGTGGCGGGATGTGCGCGAGCAACTCGTCGTAGGGCAGACCCGAGACGCTGGCCCGGGCAGACGGCGTGGAAACTACCGCTGTCGACGGAGGTGGCGCGCTGGCAGTTGGGCCGGACGGCGTGGTAGGGGCGGGCGCCGCAGTCCCACATGCTGCGATCAACAGCCCCACACACAGACCGGCAGCCACTCGCCTCACGCCGAACCCTCCGCTATGGCGATCAATGCCTCGGTAGGTTACTCCAGCCCGCAAGCTATCTGACTGGCCAACTTCAGGCGCGCGCCCATGTCAGTCGCTTATTGGCTTATCCACCCCGGGTGTCATGTGCCACCACTGGCGCAGCGATTCGCACCGGCCGCGATCGTCGAGCGCGGCCACGAGCACTCCATCCAGCGCCCGATCTCCGGACGCGACGCGCCAGTAGGCGACGCCGTAGGTGTCGCCGGCACCCAGGACCTGCGCCGCGAAGCTCGCCTCCGGAAAGTCGGGAAGGAACCCCGAGAAGTGAGCGACGATCGCGCGACGGCCGCGCACGAGCTCATCGAAGGGCGTCGGGGCAAAGGTCGCACCCACCGTGAACAGGGCGCCCAGCGCCGCGGCGTCTGCGGCTTCCCATGCGTCGCCGAACGCCGTCACCCAGCGAGTGAAAGCCTCGACCCGCCCCGGAGCCCGCTCCACGCCGGTCAGGCGGACAGCCGATCGGCGGGCGGCAGCTCGTGGATCTGGCGCGCGCAGATGAGTCCCGACTCCAGCGCCCCCTGGATCCACGCGTGGTAGAGCGAGCAGTGCTCGCCCGCGAAGTAGATGCGGCCCTCGGGTTGCACGATGGCGCCCTGCAGGCCCGTCTGCTGCTCCGGCGCGAACAGCGCGAAGGCGCCACGCGCCCATTTGTCGCTGTACCAGGCGTGCGACGCGCCAACCTCGAACACTTCGCGGATACGTGGATGGAGCCGCTCCACGTCGTCAAGCGCTTCCTCGACGCGCGACTCTTCGTCCATGGCACCCCACTGGAGTGCGTCCTGGCCCCAGGTGTACGAGGCAAGCAGGATGCCGCGCGACGAGGACGGGTCCGCAGGTGGGTAGTTCAGCCGACGGACCGGCAGGTCGGTGACGCTCGCGCCGCCCACGATGCCGTCCTCGCCTTCCCAGATCCGCTCGCGCACCTGCATCAGGATCTTGGTCGAGGCGTGGTAGTTGAGCTGCCGGATGGCGCGCTCCTTCTCGTGGCTGAAGCGGTGCTCGATCGGCCGCAGAACACTGAAGGGCACGGTGCAGATGGCGTAGTCGCCGGTGAAGGAGACGAGATCGGGTCCGACGCGGCAGTGGACGGTCACCGAATCCTGGTCCTGCTCGATAGCGCGCACCTCTGTGCCGAAGCGAACCGCCTCGGGCATCGCGCGGTAGAAGGCATTGGGTAGCGCGTCCATGCCGCCATGGATCGTCTGCATGTCGACGTACGCCCCGCTGAGCTCCTCGCGCAAGACTTCGACGAACGAGTTGTGCAGGTCGCTCTCGACGAAGTTCATGACGGCGTAGTACTCGATCGCGCCCTCGGAGAAGCCGCGCGACTTGAGGAATTCGTAGAGCGAGTACTCGTCGTAGCGGCGCACGATCTCCGGCCACGCGTGCTCGCCCTCGTTCTCGACCATCTGTTTGATGTCGGCGATGGCATCGCTCCACAGCGAGTCGGCGGAGCGGCCGTGCTCGG
>JBDTUV010000391.1:0-3031 GCA_040007575.1 Gemmatimonadales bacterium | reverse complement strand
CCTGGCCGGTCTCGACCGCCCCCTTGATGGCGCAGCCGGGCTCGGACATGTGCCGGCAGTCGGCGTAGCGGCATTCGCCGATGAACGGACGCATCTCGGGGAAGCAGGCGGGGAGCTCGCGCGGCACCACACCCCAGAGACCCACCTCGCTGAATCCAGGCGTGTCTACCAGATAACCACCGGCGTGAATCGGAATCATCACGGCTGAGACGGTCGTGTTCTTGCCCCGGCGCACTTTGGCACTGAGCTCGCCGATTCTGAGCTTCAGCCCCGGTTGCACCGCATTGAGCAGGCTCGACTTGCCGGCACCTGACGGCCCGGTCACCACCGAGATCCGGCCGGCGAGTGCGGCGGCAAACGCGGCGATTCCTTCGCCGGTCTTGGCGCTGGTGGGGTACACCACATAGCCGGCTGCGCGGCAGCGTTCGATCAGCTCCTGGCCCGGATCGAGCTCGATCTTGTTGACCACCACCGCGGCTTGAATGGAATTGGCCTCGGCCACGACGAGGAGCCGGTCGATCAATTGTGGAATGGGAGGTGGGTCTACCGTGGCGGTAACCACGAATACTTCGTCGATGTTGGCCGCTACCGGCCGGGTGCCTCTGCCTTCGGGGACTCTCCGCTCCAGAAGCGTGGTTCTGGCCTCCACGCTTACAACGCCGTAAACCTCGCCGGTGGGCTCCGGCTCGAGTTGCACCCGGTCACCGACCACCACACGGGGCGAATCCCGCTTGGCCTTGCCCCGAAGTATCGCTCGTACCTCGCCGGTGGCCGTTGCTACCCGATAGACTGCGCCGTCCCGCTCCAGGACGGTGCCCAGCAGCGCCGTCACCAGGATCCAGGCGCCCGGACGATCGCCTCATCCAGCGCAGCCTTTACGTCGTACAACGACAGCGCAGCCAGCCGGGACCCGGCCTCTTCCGGGGTTTTCCCCCAGGCCAGCGTCTCGGATTCCACATGGCCGAGCGGGCGGTCTCCGGAGGGAGACCAGCGCACGAAAAGGAGCGCCGCGCCGTAGAGACCTCGAACGTCGGGCTCCTCGTCTATATAGACGGCAACCGAGTACGCCTGGCCGTCGCTTCCACCGAACGCCGCGGCACGGTCGTGCTTCTGCATGTACCCACCCAACGTGAACTCACTCACCGGCGTGGCACCGACTCTCGAATCAGGTTCCCCAGAATGAAGGCGATATTGGCCGGGCGCTCCGCCAACCGCCGCATGAGATAAGGATACCACTGGGTCCCGAAAGGGATATATACCCGCATGTTGTATCCTGCCTGCCGCAGACGCATCTGGATGTCGCGCCGGACACCGTAGAGCATCTGGAACTCGAAGCGCTCGGCACCGATTTCCTGCCGCCGGACGAACTGGCGGGCATGGCGGATGATCGCCTGGTCGTGGGTGGCGATTCCCGGATATTTCCCATTAAGCAGAAGCCGCTCCATCAAGAGCACATAGTTCTTGTCGACATCAGCCTTATCGGGGAACGCCACGGCGGGAGGCTCGAGATAGGCACCCTTGCAGAGCCGGACGCGGGCCTTCATAGCGATCAGATCGGCGATGTCAGTTTCCGACCGGCGCAAAGCGGACTGAATGACGACGCCGCAGTAGGCGCCATAAGTCGCGAACAGGCGGTTGACGAAGAAGTCGAGGGTACGCTGGGTGTAGGCCGACCCTTCCATATCGAGGCGCACGAAGCCGCGAAGCTCCTTCGCCTTGTCCAGAATCCGCGTCATGTTGGCCTGGCAGAGGTCCTCACCGATATCGAGACCCATCTGGGTGAGCTTGACGGAAACGTTGACCTCGACTCCCTGGGCCGCCATCTGATCGAGCATCGCGAGGTATTGGTCCCGCGCGGCAACGGCCTCGGCCTCGGCCTCCACGCTTTCACCCAGCAGGTCGAGCGAGGCCCTGATCCCCCGATCGCCCAGCTCGTGCGCCGCCCGGACGGCTTCCTCGATAGTCTCGCCTGCGACGAATCTCGCTGCAAACTTGCGGGCCAGGCCGTTCCGGCGAACAAAGTTGAAGACCTTCTGCTGCTCCGAGAGCCAGAGTAGTCCAGATCGCATGATTAGATGAGCACCGGGGTTCGCGTGGTGACGCAGAGGCATTAAGCGCATCCGAAAGTAGCCGGGACCCGAACGGCTGTGTAGAGGGAACCTCTCTGCCGACCGATTGATGAAACTTTATGCACAGAAAGACACGAGCCGCCCGCTAACGGTTTATCCTGTCCAAGCTGGCCGTGGCGGCCCTGACCGAGATGGGCGCCTGGACCTCACAACGCCAGGCAAAATCGAATGATGCCTATACTGCCGGCACCCCCGAAACCCTCCAGAATGGAACGAGCCCCGCAACAAAAGCTGTGTCGGAGCCTAGGAGCTTCGGCGTCTCCCCGATCTAGTGGAAAGAACCTCCTCCCCCTGCTTGGGAAATAACGAAGCGCTCAGCGCCTCATTCCGCTGGAACGGCGTTCCATACCTCCGGGCGTGCCGCTCATGCCGCAATCGTTCGTGAGAAGGGGTTTCTCACTTAACGTTGGTCGCCTGGGGTCCCACTGGGTCCGCTGGGGTGCCATGTCCACTTCCCCGCCCGTGCGCGTTGGAGGCCTGCGACTCGACGCGTCGACTTCGCCGCTTGATGCCCGGCCAGGAAAGGCCTGGGCGGTCGTGCTCGGCGGGTGGACACTGTTCGGCCTGTCCTCGTTCGGTACTTGCATGGTCGCGGACGTAGCGTCCGGGGACGACTCGATGCCATGGCCTCGACTGCTGGCATACTCGCTGGGGGCTGCCTGGACCTGGGCGGCGATGACCCCACCGGTGCTCTGGCTGACCCGGGGCGCCACCTTCCCTCCGGGGCAGCGGGTCCGGACCGCCTTGATCCTCGGCCTCACCGGAGCCGGCTTTGTCCTGCTGTCCATCACTGTGCAGACAATGCTCGCGGCAGCTACCGGAATAACCGTCTCCGGTTCGAGCCCACTCCTTCCACGGGCGGAGAATGGCCTGCTGGCTTATGGCGCCCTCGTCGTCCTGGG
>JBDTUV010000390.1:0-3059 GCA_040007575.1 Gemmatimonadales bacterium | reverse complement strand
GGGCTTCACGATGACGCTCTCCGAGGATCTGGCCGGCGAGTCTTCCGACACATGGCACGCCGCCGCGGGCGGTGGTCTGTGGCTCTCGTACCTCGAGCGGGCATTCACGCTCTCTCTCGCCATCGCCAAGAGCGAGGAGCGGACCGGGGTGTATGCGCAGGCGGGCTTCGGGTTCTGATGCGCCCGGGCTGAGCTGACCGGTGACGATTAAAAAGTTCCTCTCCGCCCCCGACGGCCCGGCGGTCGCGGCCGCGGCGGCGGCCGGCACGGTCATGATCGCCTTCCAGATCGCCGGGAAGGCGACCCGAGACGCACTCTTCCTCTCCAGCTTCGGCGTGGCCGCACTGCCGGCGATGGTAACCGTGGCTGCGATCGTCTCCGCCCTGGTGTCGGTGCTGCTGGCGCGAGTCATGGCGCGAAGCCGTCCCAGCCGCCTGGTTCCCCGTCTGTTTGGGCTGAGTGCGCTGCTCCTCCTCGCCGAATGGGGGCTCGCGATCCAGGCCCGCCGTCCGGCCGCGGTGGTCCTCTATCTGCATTTCACCGCCCTCGGCGCCCTCCTGGTGTCCGGCTTCTGGGCCATCGTCAACGAACGCTTCGACCCGCGCACCGCTCGCCGCACTATCGGCCACATCACCGCCGGCGGCTCGCTCGGCGGGCTGCTCGGCGGCCTCTTGCCCGAGCGGGTGGGAGCGATGCTCTCACTGACCGCAATGCTCCCGATTCTGGCCGGCCTGCATCTCCTGTCGGCCGTGCTGGTGCTCGGCGTCGAACGCGGCGCCTCTCACCCGCTTCCAGGGCAGGAGCCATATCTCGGCGACGGGCCGCAGCCGGGCGCCGCCCGGATCTTGCGCGCCTCACCTTATCTCCTGGGACTGGCGTTGCTGGTGACGCTTACCTCCGCCGCGGAAGGCGTGCTGGATTACGTGTTCAAGGCGCAGGCGGCGGCGACCGCCGTCTCGGGTGAGGACCTGCTTCGTCTCTTCGCAGCCTTCTACACCGCCACCGCCCTGCTCGGCATTTCCATCCAGGTCACGACGCTCAGAAAAGTGCTCGGCCGCCTCGGCATCGCGCGCAGCGCGGCGCTGCTTCCCGCCGGCGTCTCACTGGGAGCCGTGGGAGCCTTCATCGTGCCGGGGCTCATCCCGGTGATGTTGGCGCGCGGAGCCGAGGTTGTGCTTCGGAGCTCGATCTTCCGGGCGGCCTACGAGCTTCTGTTCACGCCGGTCGCTCCCAGAGAGAAGCGGGCGACCAAGCTCCTCATCGATGTCGGGGCGGCCAGGCTGGGGGACATTGCCGGAGCCGCGCTCATCGCCGCAGCGCTGGTTCTCACTGGAGTCGCGGCCGGAAAGATTCTCCTCGGCGTCACTGTGGCGCTCTCGGTGGGCGCGCTGGCGGTGGCCCGCCGGCTGCACCTGGGTTACGTGGCCGCACTGGAGGGAAGTCTGCAACGGCGGGCCGGAGAGGTGCCTGACCTCCTGCAAGACCAGGGATCGGCCCTCCTCCAGACGGTCGGCGGTTTCGATCTCAGCGGAATTCGGCAGCGAGCCGGTCTCACTGCGTTCGTCCCACCGGTACCGCTCACCCCTGAGCCATCGCCCAGCTCCCCCACCTCCCCGCTCCGGCAGTCGTTCGAGAATGGAGATGCCGAAGGGATCCAGCGCGCGCTGGCGACCGAACCGATCAGTCCGGACCTGATCGAGCCCGCCATCGAGCTGCTGGCCTGGGATGAGGTGGCACCGCAGGCCATCCGGGCCCTTCGGGCCGTGGCTCGCACCGAGACCACCGCGTTCGTGCGCCACCTGCTGGATCCGGCGGAGGACTTTGCCATCCGGCGACGGCTGGTGACCGTGCTGGCTGCCTCACGGAGCGCCGACGCGTTCGAGGGATTATTCGATGCAATGGGCGACCGGCGATTCGAGGTGCGCTACCGCGCGGCACGGGCGCTCAGCTATCTGGCGGGTGAAATTCCCGGACTGCGGATCGATCGCGATCGGGTATTCGAGGTTGTATTTCGGGAGATGGCGGTGGAGCGCGGCATCTGGGAGACCCGGCAGCTCATCGACCTGCCCGATGACGACACGTCTCCGATGGAGGCAGAGGTGCTGAGAGGCCGGACCAGCCGCAGCCTGGAGCACCTGTTCACGCTGCTCTCTCTGGTGCTGCCGCCTGTGACTGTTCGGCTCGCCTTCCACAGCCTGCACACCGGCGACCGGCATCTGCGCGGGACGGCACTCGAGTACCTGGAGACCGTGCTGCCGGAAACCGTCTGGCAGAAGCTCTGGCCGTTCCTGAGCGAAGAAGAGGCCCAGCCGGCGCGTCCAGGCTTGAGCTCCGGCCAGGCGATGCAGGAGCTGCTGGCGTCGCAGGAGTCGATCGTGCTGGCGCTGGCGGAGATCAGGCGCCGGGAGGAGAGAACGTAAGCAGAGGGAAAGAACAACGTGAGCGGGAACAACCCCGCCTGCGTGGTTCCTTCCCCGCTTACATATTTCCTTCCCGCTTACGTTCTTCTTTCCCCGCTTACGTTCTTCTTTCCCCGCTTACGCTGTTCTTTCCCCGCTTACCCGGGCGAGCGCTCGCTCGAGGACGTCCACCGCGAAGTCGGCGTCTTCCGCCGTGATGCACAAGGGCGGCTTGATGCGGAGCACG
This sequence comes from Gemmatimonadales bacterium, assembly GCA_040007575.1. GTDB lineage: Bacteria > Gemmatimonadota > Gemmatimonadetes > Gemmatimonadales > GWC2-71-9 > CAVVWJ01. The sequence continues at coordinate 413 of JBDTUV010000390.1, read as the reverse complement.
TTGCCCTCGAGCCCTCCCTTCCCTATCAGCACTCCCATCTCGCGCGCGGCCTCGAGCACCGCCAGCGTCTGCGGGGTGGCGGGTGCACGGGTGACCCGATCACTCACCAGCTCCAAACCCAGCATCAAGCCCAATCCCCGCACTCCACCGACCAGCGGGTGGCGCTCCTGGAGCCGGCGTAGCCCCCGCACCAGCCGGGCTCCGACCTTGCGCGCATTCTCCTGCAGTCCGTCCTGATCGATCACGTCCAGCACCGCCAGCCCAGCCGCCATCGAGACCGGATTGCCACCGAAGGTGTTGAAATGAATCCGGCTGGTAAGCGCCTGAGCGATTTCCCTTCGCGTGGTGACCGCGGCCAGCGGCACACCGTTGCCGATGCCCTTGGCCATGGTCACGATGTCGGGCGTGACACC
>JBDTUV010000389.1:0-3061 GCA_040007575.1 Gemmatimonadales bacterium | reverse complement strand
GAAATGGTGATGAGCACGGGCCCCATTGCCGTCGTCACCGCCCCCGCGCCACCCTTAAGCCCTGCTTCGCCGGCAGGAGTCGAGAAATCAAACGCCACGTTGGGGAACAGCACTCTCACTACTATATCAGAGCCCGCGGTCGGGGTCGGGAAAGTGGGCGGAGTCAGGCCCACGTAACAATAGAGGGTCCTGATCAGGTTCAGAACTTTGTCGAACGTTTGCGGCGACGTCCCACCGATGAAGAGCCCGGCATAGAACGCCTTGAGAATGGCATCCTGGATCAGGAAGATCTGGTTGCGTGCGGCCGCCTTGATCCGGTCTTCCAGCTTGGTCGGGAGCTTGTTGACCAGCTTGTTGATTGCGGTACGGACCGGCCCGGGCTGAACCAGCTGGTTCACCAGGTCGACCAGCTGAGCCAGGGTTGTATTCGTGGGGCACCCGACGACGGCAGCGGCACCCGATGGTGCTGGAGTCGCCTCCGGCGGCGTGACCTCGGTGGGCTGGTCGGAACAGGCGACCAGCGAAAGACCGGCGGCGAGGACTGCACTGAGTACCGAGCGGCGCATGCGGGGCCTCCTACGGGCGTAGGTGTGCGCTCACTGCTGGCACGGGTCTCCGTCAGAGCGGCGGGGAGCGGGTGTCGAGCCGTGGGTTCTGTGTCGATTATGTAACGGTCAAGGGCCCCAATATGTGGCTAGTCCCGAATTTCGCCAGTAGGGGAAAGGAGAAAGACGCCGGGCAGCTCACTGGGGGGTTCCGACCAGCTCGCGGTACCGGGGGTCATCCTGGAGGCTTCGGAACCACCAGCTCGGATCGTCCACGAAGGTGGCTCGTTTTTCCGGGTTGGCTGCCAGATACACCTTCAACGCCTTGATGGCCTCCGCCCGATCCCCCAGAAGGGTGCGGACGAACGCCTCGGCATACAGGAGGTCCCGCGTCGGGTCGATTTCGGGTCTCCCCCGGGAGCGCTGTGCGACACGGCGGGCGCTGTCCGCGATCCCCGCCCGGGCAATCGTCGCCGCGACCATCATGTGCGCGTTGAGTCGTTGATACTCGCGCTCGGACTGAGGGGCGAGCTTGACCAGGGAGTCCGCCAACTGCCAGGCCCGATTGACATCCGGGTCCCTGGCTCTGGTCGTGAGCAGGTAGAGCTGGCACTCCACCGACTTCGAATCTTCGGGGAATCTTACCTGGCTGGCCTCACACCAGTGGGCCGCATCGGCGAACTGGGCAAGATCGTACGATGAGTAGAAAAGCCGCGAGAGCACCACGTCGGCGTTGCTCAAGTACGCATCCTCTTCGTATGCCCGCCGTGCGGCCAACTTCACATCCACGATGTCGTTGGTCTGGTAGTAGAGGTGTGAGAGCGTCGCCCACGCCCCGGCCTGGCCCGGAGCGAATTTCACGGCCGCCTCCAGATCCGCCTGTGCCGACTTGAGGAGTGCGCGTGCCGCGGCGGGCTCGGCCTCCAGGCTTAGCAGCCAACGCCAGTATTTCAGGTTCCCTCTCAACTCCAGGGCGTCGGGATCTTTGGGGGCGAGCCCGAGCGCGCGCTCAGCATGGCCCAGTCCCTTCTCGATCCACTGGGCTGCCTTGACCGGCTCATCACCGGCCAGGCGCGACTGCCGATAGGCGATGGTGCCGCGGGCGATGATCGGCTCGACCCAGTCCTTGTCCAGGAGCTCCGATCTGGCCAGCAGCGAGTCGGAACGCTGGAACTCCTGGGTAACCATGGTAGAGTCCGCCTTCTCCGCCGCTGCTTCAGCCGCTTTTCGGTGCAGAGCCGCCTGCTGCACGAGACCCCACGCCTGCGCGTTGTGAGCGCGGTTCCGCTGTTGCCGGAGGCGGATTTCCTCTCCCAGCCGCTCTCGTATCAGACCGGCGACTTTCTGCGCGAGGGTGTCCCGGACGCCGAGAAGGTTGCTGACCGGCTGCTCGAAGCTGGCCCGCTCGAAGTCGGCCCCACTCGACCCGTCTACCAGCCGGACTGTGACCCGCAAGCGGTTCGCCCTTCGCTCCACGCCCCCGGTAACCAGGGTTCCCACCCGCAAGGTCCGAGCGACGCTATCGCGGGACACCTCCTCTCCGCGATACGGTGCCACTCCGCCCTTTGAAATGACGTCCAGGCCCTGGACCTGGTCCAATTCGCCGATCAATCCCTCGGTCAACCCGTCCGCCACGTACCTGAGCGAGTCCCCTCCACCGTCATCCTCGAAGTAGAGAACTGCTATCCGGTGGGGGTCGAGCCCTCCTGCCATCGCGCCCGACTCCACTCCGACTGGGTGCCAGACTCTCCAGGCCCCCAATCCCGTCCCGGTGAGCAGCGCAAGCGCGGCAGCCGACATTGCCCAGAAGCGAGTACTGGGCCCCTTCGATGCCGGAGTCCTTTTGACCCCCCGAGGCGTGGTTCGCCGCACGGCCTGCATGGCTCGCTGGGACGTCCGTCTGGCCATCGGGCCGAGATCCGCCTCACAGAGAGCCTCGGCGAAATCCCGGACATTTGCAAAGCGGTCCGCCGGGGTCTTTTCCAGCGCCCGCATGACAGCATCCTCGACTTCGTCAGGGATGGAGTTGCGGACGACCTGGAGACTCGGCACCGACTCCATCGATTGCCGAGCCAGGATTGCCATGGCGTTCGGGCCGTCGAAGGGCGGCTGGCCAACCAGCATCTCATAGAAGACACAGGCCAGACTGTACTGGTCCGCCCGGCCGTCGAGATGATCGCCCGCCAGCGCCTGCTCGGGACTCATGTAGTGCGGGGTCCCAACCGCCATCCCCGTTTCGGTGAGCTTGTCGCCCCCCGCCTCGCTCACCGCCCGGGCAATGCCGAAATCGGCTACCAGGGCGTGACCCTCCTGAATCAGTACGTTCTCCGGCTTGATGTCGCGATGGATGACCCGATGGGTATGCGCATACTGCAGGGCGTCCGCTATCTCGCAAGTGAGCCGGATGGCGTCCGGCAGGGGGAGCTGCTCTTCCCGGTCGAGCCGGGCGCGCAGCGACTCGCCCTCGACGAACGGCATGACGTAGTAGAGGAACCCTGCGGCCTCACCGGAGTCGT
>JBDTUV010000388.1:0-3062 GCA_040007575.1 Gemmatimonadales bacterium | reverse complement strand
GGTGCGATCGCGCAGCGACCTTGATCAGGCCGCCGGGGCGCTCCATGTAGGCGACGAAGTTCTCGAACAGGTCGAGCAAGATCGCCGGTTCGCAGGTACCTCGCAGTGCTGTTTCGAGCGCGACAGCACCACGAGTGCCGTCTGCATCGATGACCTTCCAGTCACTGAAGAACTCCCACGGCGAGTACGTCGAACCGACCTTGGCTTCGCTGCCATTGGAGAGGAGTACGAAACAGTTCGGGATGAAGAGTTGCGGGATGGTGTCGCGGTAGTCCGTGAGGTTGGCGTCATAGGCGGACTTGATCGGTTCGTTGGGTTCCTTGAACTCCATCAGCACGAGAGGTACGCCGTTGACGAACAGCGCAACGTCAAGCCGCCGGCTATGCAGATTTCCCTTCACCCACATCTGCTGCACGGCCAACAGGTCGTTGCTGTGAGGGTCCGTGAGATCGAGGTAAGACAAGGTTTCGATGCGCTTGTCGCCGTTGTCGCCGTTGTCGCCGTTGTCGTCGGTCCACTCGGCCCGGAAGCCATCGCGCGAGGGCCTCGATAGCCTCATTGATCGAGGTGTCCGGCACGTCTTCGGAATTGAGCTTGCGCATGGCGAGACGCAAACGATGGGTGAGTACGACGTCGTGCTGTGAATCTCGCCCGAGCGTTCCCTGGACGCCGAGGGTCTCGGAGAACGCGTCCAGCACAGTCCACCCGAGTTGCTCAAGCAGTTCCATACTTGGCTTCTCGACGTAGAGGTACTCCGGACCCACAGGCGTCATGACGCCACCTGCTCCTCAACCAGCGCATCGAGGTCCAGCGTCGACGCGTCGATCTGCCCCGTCACCAACTTTGGCAGCAGGAGATCGCGCATCCCTGCGATCTTCTCTCCCTGAAGAGATAGTCCAGCAGCCTGAGCGCCCAGTGGCTCGACCAACTCCTGGAAGGAATCCAACAGATCCGACGCCGGGATCAGGAACGGTTGCGCATACGCTGCCTCACGGCTGAGCCCGGGGACGGCCGCGTGAGAATTCGCGAACTGGGTGCAGCGCAACTGCTCGGCGACGAACCTCAACGGCAGGTCGGTGACCACGAAGTACGCCGTGTCAATCGGCCAGCAAGAACCGTCAACCCAGTGAACGCTTCCAACGTTGCCCTTTCGTCCAACCACAATCGCGGGACCAGCAACGATCGACTCGTCGTGCCAACCGACGATGCCTGCTGAACTAACCACGGCGACGTTGCCACCACGCCTGGCATCTGCCTTCAGCGCCTTGCCATACTTAAGTTCAAGGACGTCACCGATTCTTCCCGCCGTCCATCCTTCAGGGATCGGGCCGAGGGCAGAGTCGATGAGTGGGACGTTGCCGTGACCGGGGTAGCGGAACTTCACGAATTATTCGCGGTAGATGGCCCGCGCCATCTCCTCCAGCGCCTCCACCCGCCGCCGGTTGTTGTCGATCAGGTCGTCGAAGGCATTGAGAACTCCTGCGATCTGAGTCTGAACGTCGAGGGGCGGAAGCGACACCCCGATGTCCTTGAGTTGCCCCAGGTTGAAGCCAGGCACCGCCGCACCAATCGCCTGGCCGGTTACCGCGCGGACCTGCTTCGGACTCGATAGGAGGTAGTAGAGAAATACTGAGTCGACTCTCGCGGGATCCGGGGTGAGCTTCATCTGCTTGTTGGAGACGACGTACTCGGCATACTTTGAACGCTCGTCGACTAGCCCGATCTGCCCAACTGTTCCCCAACACGTGAAGACGAGGTCGCCTCGCCTAGCCACGCTTCGCTTGAATCCTGCTGCTTTGGCTTCTGTCAGGAACGCGAGCCCCTCGTCCTTCAGGCGGGTGCCGACGTCCAAGCTGAGGTTCGATCCACGGATGACTGGGACCCCATGGTCCACGAAGTTCTTCGCGCTGATCGCAGATCCAAACGGCCCCGTAGCCAGGGCATAGGGCTCCTCGCTCGCGAGTTCCGCAATAGTCATCTGAGGCCACCCAGTCATGCGCCGAGAATCCCTTGCACAGCGACATCTACCTTCGAGCGCAGTCCCTCGGCCTCGTCGCTCAAGCGGGTGAACTCCTCGTAGAGCGCTTGGAGCTTGACCGCGAAGTCCTCGTCGTTCTCGTCGACTCCAGCGGAACCGGTGTAGCGGCCGGGGTTGAGACTCCAGCCCTGGGCTTCGAGTTCGGCTCGGTTTGCGACCTTGCAGAAGCCAGCAACGTCGGCGTACGTCCCGTCGGGGAAGCTCTCCTTTAGCAGCACGTCACTGCCAGCGATGGTCTCGACGCTCTCGCCCCGGTAGAGCCGCACGACGTTCGCGAGAAACTCGATCTGCTCTGGCTTGAAGTCACGGTGGGCACGATTGATCTGGTTGTAGATGTGCCGAGCGTCGAGGAACAACACCGTGTCTTCACGCGGCGTGCCGACCTTGGCCTTGTCGAAAAACCACAGTGTCACCGGAAGTGTGACGGTGTAGAAGAAGTTGGAACTGATCGCGACCATCACGTCGACTGTCCCAGATTCGACCAGCTGCTTGCGGATCTCCTTCTCGGAGTGCCCCGCGTCGCCGGCGGAGTTGGCCATGACGAAGCCAGCACGTCCCTTCGCCGAGAGCGCGGCGTAGAACTGCTGGATCCACAGGTAGTTGCCGTTATCGGCCTTGGGCAGACCGAACGGGAATCGCTTGTCGCCTGCGAGCTGTTCCTTCTTGACCTTGTCGACGTTGAACGGCGGGTTCGCCATGACGTAGTCGAAGGCACCCACTGCTGCGTGCGGGTCCTCGTAGTAACTGTTGGCCTGGCGAATGTCCCCGGAGAGACCGTGCAAAGCCAGGTTCATTTTGGCCAGCGGCACCGTGTCATCGGTCTTCTCAGCCCCAAAGACGGACAGCTTGCGTGTCGCAGACTGGTGGTGGCGTTCGACGAACTTCGCGCACTGCACGAACATGCCGCCCGAGCCACAGGCGGGATCGTAGACCCTGCCTTGGAACGGCTGCAGGATCTCGACGATGAGCCTGACGATGGAGTAGGGCGTGAAGTACTCACCGCCGCCCTTGCCTTCTTGGGCCG
>JBDTUV010000387.1:0-3064 GCA_040007575.1 Gemmatimonadales bacterium | reverse complement strand
ACACCGAAGGTCACCAGCTTCGGGCTTCCGCGGCCGATCGCCGCCTCGATCTCCAGGGCAGTGGCGCTCTCGACACAGCCTCCCGAGACCGAGCCCGCGATCGTGCCATCGGCCCCGGCGAGCATGCAGGATCCCTCGGGCCGCGGCGCGGAGCCCCACACGCTGGTGACCACGGCTCGCCCGAACGGCGTGCCGGCGGCGACGAAACGCTCGTAGTCGGTGAGGAGATCGCGCATCGGGGGAGCTTACAACCGTCCCAGGCGTTCCGCCATTTGCTCCAGCGATGCCACTGTAGCGCACGGGATGAAGGCATCGACGTATGGCAAGGCAGCTCGCAGTCCCACCGTATCCGGCGTGAACTCAGGGCGACTGGCCAGCGGATCGAGCCAGATCAGACGGTGGCAGGAGCGTTGAAGAACGGCCATCTCGCGCGCCAGCAGGGCCGGGTCTCCCCGCTCCCATCCGTCGGAGACGAGCAGTACCACCGCCCCACTCCGCACCGTTCGCCGGACCCACCGCTGGTTCAGCTGACGCAGGCTCTCGCCGATCCGGGTTCCGCCACTCCAGTCCGCCACCATCTCCGCGACTCGCCGGAGCGCGGCATTAGGGCTCCGAGCGCCGAGCTGCCGGGTGATCCGCGTCAGTCGGGTAGCGAAGACGAATACTTCAACCCGGGCGCCGCTACGACGGAGCGCGTGGGCAAAGCGAAGCATGAACCGGCTGTAGCGCTCCATGGACCCGCTGATGTCGCATACCAGCACGATCGGCCGGGGCCGCTGGGTGCGCCTCAGCCATCTCCAGCGAAGGGCCTCACCCCCGCTTGCAAGCGCTCCTCGAAGCATTGACCGCGTGGCGGGGCGAGTGCCGGTGCGCTCCAGCCGGTATCGCCGAGCCCTTCGCATGGGCAGACGCGGCCGGAGAGCTTCAAGCATTGCCTGAGCGTCCCGAGATTCCTCGGCAGTCATCGCCGCGAAATCGACGGTTCGGAGCAGCTCTCGCGAGCTTGCCGCCTGAGCCCGGACCGCGGCGACCAACTGCTCTTCCTCAGGATCCGGCTTCGTCGATTGCCCTGAGAGAGGGCCTCTGTCCTCGCTTTGTCGGATTCTGGGGAGCTGACCACCCAGTTGGCTCGTTCCCGGAGGCCGGCGCCAGAACAGGTCGAACGCCGCATCGTACATCGGCCGATCCTCGGCGCGGCGTACGAAGATGGTGCGGCCTGCAACCCGCACATCGCGCCGATTACCCAGGCCGAGGAGGGTGAGGGCCCGAAGGAAGGTCGCAGTCTGCCCCGGGTCTATGTCCAAACCGGCCCGGCGCAGCAGCCGGCCGAACTCCATGACGTTGGCAGTGAAGGGCCAGGAGCCCGGAGCATGTGGTCTAACCGGATCGGAAATTGCAGGCAAGTTTCCCACCATGAAACGCTTTGAATGTAGCGCCGTTGTTTTCGATCTCGATGGCGTGCTGGTCGATTCTACCGGCTACGTGGAACAGCAGTGGCGCCGCTGGGCGACTTCGAAGGGTCTGCCCGTGGAGCCCTTCCTCCGGGTATGTCACGGCCGGCGCGCGCTGGAAACCATTCGGCTTGCCGCTCCGCACCTCGATGCCGAGGCGGAGGTGGCCGCCTTTGTTCCCCATGACGAGGAGGCTGGCCAGGTGCTCGATCCAGTGGAGGGCGCTCCGCGCCTTCTGGAGACGCTGCCGGTGGGAAGCTGGGCTGTTGCCACCTCGGGCACCCGGGCCGTTGCCACCGAGCGCCTGCAGCGCGCGGGCCTGCCCATCCCCGGCGTTCTCATCTGTGCTGAGGACGTGGTGCGCGGCAAGCCAAGTCCCGATGTTTACCTCTTGGCGGCCGCCGGTCTCGGCGTGGTCCCCGCCCAATGCCTGGTGATCGAGGATGCGCCCGCAGGGATTGAGGCGGCCCGCGCTGCTGGAATGGGAGTCGTTGCCCTTACGACCACTCACCGGCCCGAAGAGCTCACCGCGGACGCGTGCACTACCTCTCTGTCAGGGGTCCATCTGGGTCGCATCGAGCAGAACACCCGCAAAGGCCGGATGCTCGAGCTCCTGGTGCTGGAACCGTCGCCCCTACGGTTTGCCTGCTCGGCTCTCCTCCAAAATTGTCCGTGCTCCTCCCGACCGCATCGCCGCCACATCCTCTTGATACTTCAGCAGCACGCCCAGCGTCTGCTCGATCTGGGCTGGGTCGAGACGAGCGGCCCCGAGCGCGGCCAGGGCGGCGGCCCAGTCCAGGGTCTCGGCGATTCCGGGTGCCTTGGTCAGGTCCGCCGACCGGAGGCGTTGTACGAAGCTGACGATCTCCCTAGCCAGCGAGTTGGGCACATCTGGCAGGCGAGCCTGGAGGATGGCCATTTCTCGCTCGGCGGTCGGATAGTCGATCCAGTGGTACAGGCAGCGCCGCTTGAGCGCGTCGTGCACTTCCCGGGTTCGATTGCTCGTCAGGATGACCCGGGGCCGCCGCTCTGCCCGAACCGTCCCGATCTCCGGAATCGTGACGGCGAAATCACTGAGCAGCTCCAGCAGGAATGCCTCGAACTCCTCATCGGCCCGATCTACCTCGTCGATCAGCAGCACCGGTGCTGTGGCACCCCGGGTCTCCAGCGCCTGAAGCAGTGGACGCCGGATCAGGAATTCTTCGCTGAAGATGTCGCGGGTGGCGGCGGACTTCGCCTCGCCCCTCGCCTCGAGCAGCCGGATCTCCAGCATCTGGCGCGGGTAATCCCATTCGTAGAGTGCGGTGTTGATGTCCAGGCCTTCGTAGCACTGAAGGCGGATCAGCTGGGTATCGAGGACCTGCGCCAGGGTGCGAGCCACCTCGGTCTTGCCGACGCCGGCTTCGCCTTCCAGCAGCAGTGGACGCTCCAGAGCCAGGGAGAGAAATACGGCGGTCGCCAGATCGCGATCGGCGACGTAGCAGCGGGATGCAAACGACGATTGCAGCGCGTCAATGGAGTCGGTCATAACTAAAGGCGACGCTTCTCATCCTTCCGGGGCATCGAGGTCCCGTGCATACGGCGGAAACCGGAACCGCATTTCCCGGCCAAGA
>JBDTUV010000386.1:0-3064 GCA_040007575.1 Gemmatimonadales bacterium | reverse complement strand
ATCCAGATCTTTCGTGTGGGGGTCGAGGACGGCTCCCTCACCCGGCTCCCCGATGTCGCCAGCGGCGCCCACATGTCGTTCTCGCCCGACCGATCGCGTATTCTAGATGTGCGGGGTCACAAGGCGCTCTGGGTCTACCCGGTGAAGGGCGGCGCGCCGCAGCAGGTATTCGCCTTTGCCGATCCGGACGTGCGGATCGACTACCCGACCTGGTCGCCGGATGGGAAGTGGATTCTGTTCGACCAAGCGGCACCGAGAGGCGGGGATCTGTGGGTAATCGAGGGGACGAAATGAACGATCAAGCCGTCCGGCTCCAGGCTGCCCTGGCTGACCGCTACCAGGTCGAGCGCGAGCTTGGCCGGGGTGGCATGGCCATCGTCTGGCTGGCGCATGACATCAAGCACGGCCGCCAGGTTGCCATCAAGGTGATTCGACCCGAGCTCGCGGCTGCGCTTGGCGCCGACCGGTTCCTCCGCGAAATCCGTATCGCCGCGCACCTCCAGCATCCTCACATCCTGACACTGATCGACTCCGGCGAGATTCCGGCCTCGCTCGTGGATGGACCTGCTGCGCTGTATTACGTGATGCCTTACGTGGTAGGGGAGACGCTTCGCGAGCGCCTCGCACGGGACGGAAAGCTGTCGCCCAGAGATACGGCGTGGATTCTTCAGGGCGTCCTGGATGCGCTGGTTCATGCGCACCACCTGGGAATCGTGCATCGGGACATCAAGCCGGAGAATATCATGCTGACGGAGCGGCATGCTCTGGTGATGGACTTCGGCGTGGCCAAGGCGGCCAGCGCGGCCGCGATGACCGGCCCCAGTGAGGACAACACCGTCACGACGCTCGGCCTGGCTATTGGCACCCCCACCTATATGGCGCCGGAGCAGGCGACGGGTCAGACCACGGTTGACGCGCGAGCCGATCTATACGCTATCGGTGTGATGGCCTATGAGATGCTAGGGGGGCAGCCTCCGTTTCACGGAACGACACCTCAGCGCATACTCGCGGCGCACGTCACCCAGACCCCGCAACCCATCGCGCTGGTCCGTCCGGACGTCCCGCCGGCATTTGCCGCGGCGATCATGCGCTGCCTCGAGAAGGACCCCGAGCGGCGATGGCGGTCAGCCGAAGAGCTGCTCACCAACCTCGAGGCGTTCGCCAGTCCAAGTGGCGGGGTCGCTGCCCTGAGCGGAGAACGGCTGGGGCGTACGGCGCGACGCTGGTACATCGGGGCTGGCGTCCCGATGCTCCTGCTCGGCTTGACGGGGCTCTGGCTCGGCCCTGGAAAGCAGCTCCGCGAACGGCGCTGGGCCCGGGAACAGGCCATCCCGCAGCTGCTTGCACTGGGGGACAGGGGCGAATGGGAGTCTGCCTACACCCTGGCACACAGAGTCGACGGGATCCTCCCGGGAGATTCGCTCTTCAAAGCCCTGGTTCCGAAGTTTGCCAGGCGGGTAAACATTCGCACCGATCCGGCAGGCGCCGTCGTCTTGCGGAAGGATTATGCGGCGCCGGACCCCGCCTGGCGTCGGCTGGGAAAGACGCCGCTCGACAGCGTGCTGGTATCGCGGTCGGTCTCCCGGTTTCGGATCGAGGCTCCAGGCCGACGTTCGTTGGATCTCGTCAACGGAGGCTTTGGGTTCGCCCCAAACTTTGGCTATGGCGGTGATGCCATCCGCCTCGACCCTGATAGCGCGTTGCCGACAGAAATGCTCAGGATCCCTGGCGGTGACGTCGACGTGTTCTTTCCTGGGTTCGAGCACGTGAAAAAGATCCCACTCGGCGACTATCTCATGGATCGCTTCGAGGTGACCAATGCCGAGTTCAAGCGCTTTGTGGACAGCGGTGGGTACCGCCGCCCGGAATTTTGGGACCACCCGTTCGGCAAGCAAGGCCAGGTGATCCCTCGTGAAAAGGCGATCGCAGGAATGACCGACCGTACCGGCAGGCCCGGACCGTCGACGTGGGAGGCCGGCGACTACCCTACCGGCCAGGGGAATTACCCCGTCGGCGGCGTCAGTTGGTACGAAGCCGCGGCCTTCGCAAAGTTCTCGGGGAAGGCACTCCCGACCGTGGCGCATTGGAACCATGCCGCCAGCGTGTACAACAGTGCCTGGGTGGTACCGCACAGCAACTTCGCCGGTCATGGGGCCAATCCGGTCGGCAGCAATCGAGGCATTAGTGCCTTCGGTAACTATGATATGGGCGGTAACGTTCGGGAGTGGTGTACCAACGCAAGCGGGACCGAGCGATTCATCCTCGGAGGAGGGTGGAACGATCAGCCTTACCAGTTCAACGATGCCTACACCCAGCCACCGTTCGACCGGGCACAAACCAATGGGATACGATTGGTAAAATATCTTACCGTCGATTCCAACTTGGCCCTGGCAAGCGAGCCGCTCCACCGCGCGTCACGCGACTTCCTCAAGGAGCCGCCGACTCCGGATGCAGTCTTCTCGGCATATCTGCGAATGTACGAGTATGACCGGAACCCCTTGCAGGCCAAAGTGGTGGAAAGCATTGACGAGGGGGACTGGATCCGCGAGCTGGTGCGCATGGATGCCGCGTATGCGGGCGACACCCTGCTGGCCTATTTCTACCTTCCCAAGACCGGCAAGAAGCCCTACCCCGCGATTGTCTACTTCCCCGGCTCGAACGCCATCCGCGATCGTGCGCCGCAGAATCTCCAATGGCGGAGCATCAATTTTATCGTCAAGAGCGGGCGCGCGGTCCTGTATCCAGTCTACAAGGGGACCTATCAGCGGAGCGACTCATTATCCACCGATGTGCAGAATACTTCGAACTTCTACCGTGACCACGTAATCATGTGGGCGAAGGATCTTCGCCGAGGAATTGACTATCTCGAGACCCGCCCCGATATCAGTACCAAGAGTCTGGCGTACTACGGAGTCAGTTGGGGCGGAGCCATGGGAGGCCTGATGCCGGCGGTCGAGCCCAGGATCAAGGTCAACCTGCTGTATGTGGCCGGCCTAGGTTTCGAGCGAGCGCGCCCCGAGGTGGACCCGGTCAACTTTCTGCCCCGAATCACCGTTCCCACTCT
>JBDTUV010000385.1:0-3090 GCA_040007575.1 Gemmatimonadales bacterium | reverse complement strand
GTCGGGAGCGGGCAACGTTTTCGCGACGACATTTCCTGCTGATGGGAATGTCGGGCGCAGCGGCCTCGCTGGTGGGGGGACCGCTCGCTGCCGCCGGCGGCGTTCAGGCGCCACAGGACTCCCTGGCGGGGCAAGGGGCCACCGGCACCCTGCGGGACCCGAGCGTCGTCGGTCGCCCGCGGCAGCCGACTGCCGTTCGCGGAGATGAGGCAGAAATCCAGGCTATCGAGCAGCGGCTGGCCTGCAACTGCGGCTGCACGCTCGACGTGTTCACCTGCCGTACGACAGACTTTACCTGCACCTACTCTCCCGCGCTGCACCGAGAAGTTCTCGCCTTGCGTGATGAAGGCAAGACCGCGCAGCAAATCCTGGACGCCTTCGTGGACAAGTACGGCGAGAAGGCGCTCATGGCGCCGAAGCCGGAGGGGGTCATCAACCTTACCGGCTATTTGTTGCCTGGTGCGCTCATTGCCGCCGCCGGTGCCGGGCTGGCAATGTTTATCACCCGTCGTAAGGCGGCTGTCGCCGCGGTTAGCGCTCGGAATGCCTCCGCGCCTGCATTGGAAAGTCACGCCAGTCCCGAGGAGCTGGACCGGCTGCAGCGCGCCCTGGCCGACATCGAGGATTGATGGCGGGCGAGGCGGTCGCGGCACTGGTGGTCGGGATCGTGGCACTCTGGCTGGTGCTCCAGCCTCTAGTGCGCCCCAGGTCATCCCCGCCGTTGCCGTACGAGCCGCTCGATCCGGAGGAGACGCCCAAGGGAGTTGCGCTGGCGGCCCTCAAGGAGATCGAGTTCGACCGGGAGACGGGTAAGCTTTCGGACGATGACTATGAGTTTCTGAAGGCGAAGTACACCGTCACGGCGGTGGAAGCATTACGCCAGGAGCAGGTAGGGGCGGTGTCCAACGACCTCGAGGCTCTGATTGCTGCCAAGGTGCGCGCGCTTCGCTCCGCTTCAGCCACGACACCATCAGACACCGCTCCTCTTTGTACCTCGTCGGGCTCGGCCCCCGGGTGCGAGATCTGTGGTCCCCGCCCTGAGGCCGATGCCGTGTTCTGTTCCACCTGCGGGCGCCGCCTGACTGCCCCCCAGCACTGCGATCGCTGTGGTGCCGGTCTTGTGCCGGGGAGCCGGTTCTGCGAGGCGTGCGGCAGACCAGTGGCGGCTTAGATATTCCGAGAGCTCACAACCGGTAGCTCAGTCCAACAGCAAATCGCCGCCGCCAGAGCGCGCGTCGTTCGAAAGGCGGGTCGAGCTGGCCCGGCCCGAACGGCGACGGTATGACGGCTGCGCCCGCCATGACCGACCCGGCGATCCTGCCCCCAAGAGGCACGTCGAGCGACACTGCCCCCTGGAAGCCGACCCTCGTCTGGGAATCCTCGTCGACAACGCTCCAGACCTCGAACAGGGGTCCGCCGTGAACCATCAGCTGGTTTCCCGACCCTACGGTGGCGATGCGATAGGCTGCCTCGGGTGAGACGCTGTAGACGCTGAAGACCCCCTTCACGGCCGACAACGCGTCGGATCCTTCGAGCGCCAGTCCGGCAGACGCGTACCTCAGGCGCAGACCTACCCCGAGCCTTCCATCTCGCCGCTCGAGCCCGAATCCCACAGTCGTGGGCCGGTAGGGTCTGAACGAGCGCTCCTCCGGAGTAGTCTCGATCGAGCCACCCCAGAATCGGTCTGAGCCGACTTCCACACCCAGCGTCCACTGCGCCAGAACCGCGCCGCAGCACATCGAGGAGACCAAACCCACACCGGTGAGGGCGGCAAGGGTCGAGGAGGTTCGCATAGGTCACCGCACCTCTAGTTTGATCCAGCCGTTGGTCACGTTGTTCTCGCCTTTAACGATCCAGTTGGCTCCGGCGAAAAACTGCCCGACCACCACATCTTCCACTGCGTTCCCGATTAGGTCGTCCTGCGTCGTAATAAAGGAGTAGGCGGCCCGCAGGATTTTTTGGAGCGCATTCGCGCGCTTGACCCACTTCCCAAGCGAGCCGGTTGTATCCTTGCTGCCGGTCAAGTTGGGATACGCCGCCTGAAGCACGGTTTGAAGATTCTTGAACCGATTCGAGTCGAACTTGATCTTGCAGCCCGTGTCATCGTCCTCCAGGGCAATGATCCTGAAGTTTTGGTTCGGATGTGCGGCCTTGTAGCTATTCAGCTGAGCCTGGCTGAACAGCATTACCCGGCCGCTCCAGGTCAGGCTGTTCTGGTCGAACCGGTAGTCTCCCCCCGCGGGCTCCCCGGCGCACTGGTAATCGGTCAGCGAATCGCTGGCGCCGGCCTGCCCCAGGATGTGGATCTCATATTCGGGGTTCCCCTTAAACCAACCCTCAAAATCCTGCACGAAATGGGAGTAGGTCATGAACAGCCCGGTCGGCGGCAAGGGAGCCGGAGGCGGTGGCGGCGGGGGCGGTGGTGGCGGCGCTATCGCAAAGGAGACCGGCGTTTCGGGACCGAAGTCGGTTTCCACCGGCACGATAGCCAGCACGGGGGTCGAGGGCGGGATATCAGGGCTGAGGACCTGTCTCCGTCCTTTGACATCGTAGGCGATGGGTGCCTCACGATCTTCCCGTGCGCTGGCCACGAGGATGTCCGGACCTCCAGTCCATGCGGCTCGATGCGCGGGCACCGGAAAGTAGACCTCGAGCGGAATCGCCGCCGCCGCGTCGGCTTGGACCGCCGACTCCGATTCCGCACTCAGCCGCGCCACCTGTCGCAGTGCGCGGCGGTCTGATTGGGTGAGAAACCTTTGGAATTGGAGCTTGTGCTCCGCGAACGGCGAGCGATCCAGCTCTCCCCTGATATAGGTCCTGAAATCCGGATCGGCCAGCGCCCGTGCTACCCGGCGGGCCAGCCGATCCATTGCGGTACGCTCGGTGGCGCGTTGTGAGGCTGCGGCGCTGAACGGCGCCGGAGCTTCTTCGTTTACTCCTGTTGGCGCCGGCCGGTCACAGGCGGTAATAGCAGCCACCAGCGCGATTGCGGGAAGAATGATCCTGTTGGGCATGGCTCCTCCTTGGGAATGGTCGCGAGCGCTGACGGCGGCGCGGTTCCGACGGCGAGGCCAAGCTAGGATCGGGTGG
>JBDTUV010000384.1:0-3092 GCA_040007575.1 Gemmatimonadales bacterium | reverse complement strand
GTAAGGACGGGCGGACAGGCGGACGGACGGGCAAGCGGACAGGTAAAGGCGGGGATGTAGGGGCGGACCGCGGTCCGCCCTTTGTGCAACCCGGTCCCGACCCCTCCAACCCATTGCACACCCGGCCCATCGAGTTCGTCGGTTCCTTTCCGGACCCTCAGGTCCGGGTAGACCCTGTCCTCCCCGAGATAGCCTTCATCGGCCGGTCCAACGTCGGCAAGTCGAGCCTGCTCAACGCCCTGGTGGGCCGGCCCGGCCTCGCCCGGGTCAGTGGCTCGCCCGGGAAGACCACCCTGCTCAACTTCTACCGGGTGCCGGGGTTCTACCTCGTGGACCTGCCTGGATACGGTTTTGCCCGGGCCAGCAAGGGCGCGCGAGCCGGCTACCGGAAGCTGGTCACCGGGTACCTGCGTACCCGCCCGAGTCTGGCAGGAATCGTCTGGCTGCTCGACATTCGGCATCAACCCTCGGCCGACGATCTCGACATGCAGAGGCTGCTGGCCGAAAGCGGCTGCGCGGTGCTCGCCGTCTTCACCAAGGCCGACAAGCTGACCCGGTCCGGGCTGCCGGTGCGGGCTAACGAGCTGGCCGAGGCACTGGGCTTGCAGCAGGATCAGATTCAGCTCACCAGCAGCCAATCCAAGCTGGGGATCTCGGAGCTTGCCACCAGCATCGTAGCCGCCGCCGGGGAGGATTCCTGAAATGCGTACGCTTGGAGGCCTGCTCCTTCTCCTCGGCCATGCGCTACCGGCCGCGGCGCAGGCCGTAGAGGCCCAGGCTGTCCCGGTGAGCTACGGAACGCTCACCCAGAGGGATCTGGCACTTCGGGTGCAGAACGAGGACCTCGAGATCCGCCTGCTGCCGCTGGACCGGCAGGTCACCCGCCTGCTGGCTAACGATGCGTTCCAATCCCTGCGATCGCTGGTGGAGACCAAGCGCCGCGCGATCGATTCGGTTGCCTCGCGAGCCGGCGTCAGCGAGCCCGGCCTGGCGCTGGTGAGCTTCTTCGGTCTCCGGCCGGACGTCCGCTTCGATCCGCAGACGCTGACGCTCCTCATCCGCAACCGGGTCTTCCGCCCGCTCGGCATCATCCCCGTCAGCGCCAGGTTCACCTCCCAGCAGCTGAATGCACGGGATCAGGTCAGCGCGATCTACCTGTTCGAGGAAGACATCCCGGTCAACGATTCGTTCAGCTTTTCGTACGGTGAACTGGTATCGGAGGACTGGCAGATCAGACAGGCCGTTCTGGAGCGGGAGCGGTCGAGAGTCTCCGCCAGGTCGCGGTCGGAAAGGCCCGACACGACGAGGTGAGGGTCACACTTGGTAGGACCGTAGTACCCCTTCGGCCACATTCCCCGACACCAGCATCGCCGTCGACAACGCGTCGGCGTCGATACCGCTCGCCGCTACCACCGTGACCTGGGTGAGCGCGTCCGCGGGCCAGCCCGTCTCCGGATTCATGACGTGCCCCCGGATCGCCCTGCCGTATCGCAACACCGACATCAAATTGGATGAGGTGGCCAGCCCAGCGTTTCTGAGCCGGGTAGCCGCAATCATTCGACCATCCTTCTTGGGCCCGGCGATCTCGACCAGCCACCCCCGCTCACCCGGCGGAGCTCCGAGCGCAAAGCAGTCCCCGCTTACGTCGAGGAATGCCCGGCGGATCCCGAGCCGGCGCAACACAGATACGGTGCAGTCGAGGCCATAGCCCACCCCAATTCCGCCCAGGTCCAGCCGCGTGTGAGCGCTTGGAAGAGAGACGCGCCCGTCACTCAGCACCACTCTGGCGGCCCTCACCGCTGCACGCGCCTCGGCGATCTCACTTGCGGTCGGCTCGGATGACCGCGGGGCACGAAATCCCCAGGCGCGCATCAACGGCTCCACCCCCGGATTGAACGCGCCCTTGGTCGCGGCCTGAAGCCGCAGTGCGGCCGAGAGGACGAGCGCTAGATCGCGATCGGCCCGCATGCCGCCCCGGCCGGCCTGACGGTTCAACTCAGCAAGATCACTGGCATCGTCGAACAGTGAGAGCCGGTGCTCCACCCGGCGGAGCTCCGCCAGCGCAGCCTGGGCCGCATCGTAGCCCTGGGCCTCTGACTCAGCGAAGAGTTGCAGGTGGACCGGCTGACCCATGGCCCAGGACCAGCGCTCGACAAAGTGGCGGTAAGGCTGTACGGCGGTATGGCGGTACGCGCCCGCCGAGGGGGTCCACAGAGAGCGGGGCAGGAGCACCGCACCGACCGCGGCTCCGAGGGTGCCAAGAAAGTCGCGCCGCTTCACGCCGCTGCCGGGGAGCGGGTCATCAGCTCGCGCAGGATGAGAAACGACTGCACGTAGAAGGTGACGGCCATGATGCCACTGGACAGGGCGAGCAGCCAGCTGAAGTGCGCGTCCACGTATCGCATGAGCCACATCGCCGAAAACGAGACCAGCAGGGCAACGAACGGCTCGACGATGAGGATGCGGCGCCAGCGCTCCGATGGACGGCTACAGAGCGCGAGGGCCAGACCGCTGAAAGCGAAGATCGCCGCCATGCTCAAGAGATGGGTATGGGTGATGTTGAGCATCTCAGCCAAGGACTTGGAGAACTGCATGGCCGTCTCCGTCGTCTCCGGATCGGAGCCGCGATACCTGAGGGCGGCACCGGCCGGCGTCATCCCCGTCGTGTGGCGGACGAAGATCAACGCCGTGGTATAACCGACGACCTGCACGATGGTCATCCATCGGGCGAGCGCCCGGATCGGTTTGGGCACGTCGCTCCATGAGAGCGCCCCTGAGGTCAACGGATCTTTCCGGCGGCGTGCCAGGCGGCCAGGGCCGCGAGGGTCTGACGCACTCCGAGCGTCACCGAATGCGAGCTGATGGTCGCCCCGGAGATGTTCCGGATATCCTTTCCCAACACCAGGGGCGCGCCGGTGGTCTTGCCGCGGAACTGCTTTCGCCAGGGTTCGTACGCTACCTCACCGCCGTACGGTTCGCGGTAGACCAGCACGTCGATGTCCTTGAGCGCGTCGGCGGAGTCGATGGCAACGAGGAAGGTGATCGGCTGGTCCTTGCCCTTCACGTTGCGCACCTGGGCGAAGCCGAGGAGC
>JBDTUV010000383.1:0-3093 GCA_040007575.1 Gemmatimonadales bacterium | reverse complement strand
ACTAGCGCGCAGGGGCCACACCCGTTCCCATTCCGAACACGGCAGTTAAGCCCTGCAGCGCCGATGGTACTGCAATCGCGAGGTTGTGGGAGAGTAGGCCGCCGCCAGCTTCTCTTTGAAGGCCCCACCAGGCTCTGCCTGGTGGGGCCTTCGTCTAGGGTCTAGAGTCGAGAGCCAAATGCGACAAGTAGACCCTTGACCCTAGACCCTAGACCATCGCCTGCTGATTATTGCGGGATGTCGCAACGAACCGGCCACATCGCCCTCGCCGGCGCGCCTAACGTCGGCAAGTCGACGCTCCTCAATGCACTCGTCGGCCAGCACCTCGCCATCGTAAGCCCCAAGCCGCAAGCCACCCGGCTGCCCGTAACCGGCATCCGTACCGAGGGCGACACCCAGTACATCTTCCACGACCTCCCAGGGCTCCTCGACCCCGGCTATCTGCTGCAGAGCAGGATGCGCGAGCTCGCGCTCGACACCGCCGGCCGCATGGACCTCGTCCTTCACCTGCACCCGGCCCCCGAGGCTCCAGCCCCGTCGTTCGACCATTTGGCCGGCATCACTCAGCCATTGGGCGTGCCAACGCTCACGGTCTACACCAAAGGGGATCTCCTACCGCGGTCCCGCCGTACCGCCCTTGAACTCGAGGCGCCAGTCGTGGCGGAGGCCGGGGACCAGGGACTCGATCGCCTGCTGGAGCGGATTCGGCCGTTGCTCCCCGAGCGCGCGTTCGAGTTCGATCCCGAAGAGATCGGAACCCAGCCGCTCCGCTTCTTCGTGGTCGAGTACCTGCGCGAGGCCGCATTCGCGCTGCTCGAGGACGAGCTGCCGTATTCTTTTACCGCAGAGGTGGAGGAGTTTCGCGAAGCCGAGCGTCCCATGTACATTCGAGTCACGCTCTTCGTCGAGCGCGAGTCGCAGAAGGCGATTGTCATAGGGCGGAACGGTCAAACCATCAAGGCCCTGGGGGCGCATGCCCGGCGCCGGCTGGAGGAGTTGATCGGCGCCCCCGTCTATCTCGATTCCTGGGTCAAGGCGCTGCCGAACTGGCGCAAGCAGTCGGGCGCATTGGCCCGGTTCGGGTTTCCTCCCCCAGCGGTGGCGGTCGCAGGCCCTGAGCAGCGCGAAGCCACGTCGCCCGACAAGGAGTCCGCATGAGCCTGGCCCCTGAGCTCCTTCAGATCCTGGTCTGTCCCAAGTGCAAGGGCGATCTCGAGTATCGCGTCTCGCCCGAAGCTCTGGTTTGCCACGCGTGCCGTCTCGTCTATCCGGTGGAGGACGGCATCCCCATCATGCTGGTCGACGAAGCCAAACCGCTCTGAGCCACGCCGCCCGCACCACCCCTCGATTGCCGTGTTTAACCGACCACCGTGGCCCTGATCCTGCTGTTCTGCGCCTTGGTGTCCGATTTTGAGCCTGAGAAACCTGCGACTGCTATTTCCTGCAGCGGAGGGCGTCGCCGGGCCAGTAACCCAGGGTTCCTCTTCGGTTTGACTTGTCGGTTTGAGAGACCTAAGTTAGCTACACGTAACTTCTTACGAGAGGCTATTGGTGCGGACTCGTCCGACGATTCTTTTCTTTTCGGCGGACCGTTGTCCGGTCCCGACACTGGTTCGCCAGTGGGCGGCGACCCATGAGTTCCCCCTTCTGGTGTTTAGCGAGCCGGACGAGGTCGAGTCCATCGTTTTGCGGGGTCATCCCTGCCTGCTTTTTGTTGACGGAGACAACTCCGGGAACGCTGGGGTGGGGCTGGTCCGTCGGCTCAAGAGCGACGCCTTTACCGCCATCGTGCCCATCACCACGTTGGCCGGCACCCACCACCCGGAACAGGTTCAAGCCTGGTTCACGTCCGGCGCGGACGAGGTCCTGACCGGGCTGTTCTCCCCGGCCGAGCAGCGGTCGCGGATGGATGCAATGCTGGTGCGCACCGAGCGGGACGTCTCGGTCCATCCCTCCACCCGGCTTCCCGGCACGACCGAGATCGAGCGCGAGATCCGGCGCAGGCTCGAGTCCAACCAGGAGTTCGCGGTCTGCTACGCGGACCTGGACCACTTCAAGGAATTCAACGATCGGTACAGCTATTACGATGGTGACCGGGTCATCTACATTCTCTCCCGAATCCTGCACGACGTCGTCAGGGGCCTCATGGGCCCGCGTGGCTTCGTGGGTCATATCGGGGGCGACGACTTTATCTTCATCATCCCAGCCGCGGATATCAGCCCGGTCTGTAGCGAGATTCTCGAAGTATTCGATTCGCTGGTGCCCTTGCAGTACAACGAGCAGGACCGCAGGGCAGGGTACTTCTTTGGCAAGGACCGGCGCGGGCAGCTCCACCGGGTGCCGTTGATGACCCTGTCGATCGGCATCGTCACCAACCGTCATCGCCGATTTGCGCATCCGGCGCAGGTGAGCGAGCTTGCGACCGAAATGAAGAGCTACGCGAAGACACTGCCCGGGTCGGTGTTCGTGGTGGACCGGCGGCAGGGCGTCAACGGGGAAGAGCGAGCGGGACCGACCTCCAGGGAGCAGGCGTGAGGATCATGACATGAACGTCACTTGCCCGAATTGCGCCACCGTCTATCGCGTCGACCCCGCCAAGGTACCTGAATCCGGCGTACGGGCACGCTGCGCCGTCTGCACTGCGGTGTTTGCCGTTCGCCGGGAGACCGAAGCAGGACAGCAGCCGGCGGCGCCTGCACCCACAGCCGCGTCACCCCAACCGCCGACCGCTCAGCCACCCCGCGCCGAGCCGGCGCCAGCCGCGTCGCCTCGCTCCGTGCCGGCCCGCGCCGAACCGAGCCGACCGGAGGCCGTTCGGAGTGAGCCGAATCGGCCAGCCGATACTACGGCAGTGCCACGCCCGCCGAGCGCTCCGTCGGCGGCACCGCCGCCCGGAGCTCCGGCCCGGCCCGCGGCGCCACCGCCGCCCGCCGCACCGGCGACCCGCACCGCGGCCGGCGCGCCGGCCCCTCCGGCCTCAAAGCCCGCCTCTGCGGCTCCGGTCGCATCCAGCGCCCCGGCCGCCCCGGCCGCTCCTGCCAGGCCCCCGGCACCGGCAGCGGCTCCCGTGGCACCCAAGCCTTCGTCGCCGCC
>JBDTUV010000382.1:0-3096 GCA_040007575.1 Gemmatimonadales bacterium | reverse complement strand
CTGCAGGAGCGGCAGCACCATGGCCTGCTCCGCATGCATCGCAATGGATAGCGACCGCACGACCGCATCCGCCTCCACCATGGGGATCCTGGCGCCGTTCTGAATCTCCTGATGGACCCAGTCCATGGTGTCCCGCTCTTCATGGAGGCTGTAGGTCAGTGTCGCCACCGGCATGGCCAGTTCGTGCAGCAAGACCTGGCTTTGGCCCAGCGTCACCTGGCCGTAGCGGATCGACGACTCACCCATCTGCCATATGTCGGCACTCGACCCCGGGCGGAGGCCAAGTCGGATCACCAGGTGAGACAGGAACCGTCCCAACTGATCGAGATCGACCGGGCCGAGGAATTCGATCCGCTCCACGCCGGCCGTCACCAGGCGGTCGCTCCACTCCCAGCCCTCCAGCTCGGGCACCACCTCGGATCCGAACAGGACCTCACCCGAGAGGAAGGTGAACCGAAGCTTGGGTTCAGGCTCCTGGAGCTCGCGCAGCCGCTCCAGGGCCCCCTCCAGGGCGCGAGTGGTGGCGGGGTGGTCGTCTCCGTACAGGCCCATCGTCGAGAGAGCCTGAGTGAGCGCCGTGAGAAGACGAACGGGATTGGTCATGCGGCTGGCGACTTGGCGGCGGCCCGGATCTCGGGATCCGAATGCTGCAGCGCGTGGGAGAGCACGGCAGTGACCATCGGGTGATCTCTCCAGTAACTCGCCAACCCGGCCACGGCCGCGAGCAGCTCCGGTGACTTCGACGCCAACCGGCGTCCGAACCAGCGGCGGCGGTGCTGGGCTTGCGCCAGTAGGACCTTCAGGCCCTCGGGTGTGCGGGTTCGAGCCAGGATTCGGAGGGTGGGCACCCTGATCTCCGCTGATCGCCGCGGGTCCATCGCGATCCATTCCAACAGGGCTATCGCGTCAGGAGGACACGATTCGAGGGCTGCCCTCAGTGCCAGCCCAACGATCCCTTCATCGTCATCCCGAAGAGCGAGCAACACCCCTTCGACCATGTGAGACGGGGACTCCAGCAGCAGCTTGATTCCCTCCCGTCGGATCCGCGGGTCGGGGTGCGCCGCGTAGCTCAATGGTGAGAAACCCACGGGCCAGCTGCCCAGGCGGCCGATCAGCACCAGGATGTTGCGTTGGAGATACCAGGGAGCACTGGAGAGCCGTGCCACCGCAACCTCGCCCATGCTCGGTCCAAGCTCAAGCAGCTGCTTCATGATGCCGGCTCGGGCGGAGCGGTCCTCGGTGCGGCCGAGGTGATCGAGCAGCGGACTGGCCGCTGAGATTCCGAGCCGGCGGACCAGGATGCCGATCGCATCCTGGTCCGGCGGATTCATCACCATCTCTTCTTCCAACCGCTGCGGTGTCGCTACATAGCGCCAGAGCGCCTCCGCCGTCTCGGTCTGGGGTGCCGCCTCCAGGAGACTGACCATCGCGCCGAGCCGACGGCGATTCAGCATCGCCTCCGTGGCCGCATACACCGAGGGTCCGATGCAGTCCAGCTCCAGCGCCATCTTTAAGAGAATCTCCGGCTCGCAGCCGCTCTGGACCTCTTCGGATCGATCGTCAGGCGCTGCCCGGACCATGCCCTCGAGAATGGCGGTATACGGTTTCGGGTTCGGATCCTCGAGCTCCCAATCGCCGATCAGTCGCGCCACGTTGTTGCGTAGAGCACCTTTCGCCTCGGCTCTGATCTCCGGCGATCCATCCTCGGCGTGGTGAGCCAGCTTGTGAAGCAAGTTGAGCAGATTGTGGGAGATGGTCTGATGTGAGGCCTTGGCCGCTGCCTCGAGGACCTCCATGACGGCGTCCGCGGCGAGGACCTGCGAAGTGTTGAGCACGAATTGGCGCCGCTCGGCCTGGTCAGCTCCGGTCTCCAGAAGACGGCGCAGGGTATCAGGATCGAGTGCCTCGATGAGAATCGAGAGCCGCTCACTCAGTTGGTCCTCGACGACGCTCCTACGGCCGGACATCTCCCCGGCAACTCTCGACAAGTAGCCGAGCACCACCCGGTCGTAAGCCACCTCTCCTGACCTGCGGCTGATGGCCTGGGCCACAACCAGTGGATCGGTTTCGGTCGGAGTGCCGGCTACAGGCTCACTGGTGAATGCGAGGCGGGCGAGCTCCACCCAGGCATCCCTGCCGTCAATGCGCTCGTCGCTGTTGGGGTCCCTGGCGGCGTCGGGGTCCTGCAGGACGAACTTGTCATAGCCGACAGGGCTCAGCCTGATATGGTTCCAGGGGCCTACCCGGTCGAGCCGCATTCCGATCGGCCCATCGCCGCGCTGCGGGTTGGCGCTGAGCGCGGCCAGCACGTCCTCGATCTCCTCCCGCGCCGCGCCGCGGATCAGATGAACTGCTGCGATGCGATGCCGATGCAGCCGGTGCGCCAGATCGCGCAGCAGAGCATTTCTTGGATCGGTGGTAGCCGACTCGATCACCAGCCGGTGCCGAGCCACGCCCAGGGTCACCGACTCGCGGTTCTCAAGCAGGGCGTTTAGCCGGCGGGCGAACCGCTGTGCGGAATTCCGCAGGTGCGGGTGCCCGGCCGGATACATCGAGCGCTTGTGGAGGACGATCGAGAACTCGATCAGAAAGTCGGCGAGCTCCCGCGATAGCCACGTGACATTCTTGGGCTTGGCTTCAGACTCCGGCTGCGACGGGGCTCCCTCCAGTTCGGGAGGCTGTTCTGACTCGCTCGTTGGGCTCGACTCTGCGCCCATCAGCATGCCTCGTGAACTGCCGGGAAGAGAAGGGACGGGGAGCCGGCAAAGGGGCAAATTCCGAGCCCACCACTGAACGCATGCTAATCCCTTGTCCCGTAACGCGATCGGGCCACAGAGACAGGTCCGGGATCAGGGATTCCCCTGCTATCTCGCAGGGAATTGCTGGTTCTGCCGCGCTTCCTTGGCACGGCTGCCAGATCTATCTTCCGCCGCTGATCTCGATCCTCTCTCCTTCCGCACGGAACCTGATGGCTGACACCACCTTGATGGACAAGCTCGTATCCCTCTGCAAGCGCCGCGGGTTCGTGTTCCAGTCGTCGGAGATCTACGGCGGTCTGGGGTCGGTGTGGGATTACGGCCCCTTGGGAGTTGAGCT
>JBDTUV010000381.1:0-3099 GCA_040007575.1 Gemmatimonadales bacterium | reverse complement strand
TTGGGTTGCGCAGCGGGCCTCGCGCAGGTGCACTTCGACGCGCTCAGGGTGCGGGACTTCGTCGCATGCTGGCGGGCTTCACTCCGGAAATGGCGGCCCAGGAGACCGGACTTCCCGCGGCCAAGATCCAGCAGCTCGCCCGGGAGTTCGGTGCCGCTCGGCCCAGTCTGGCGATAGCCGGCGGGGCCGGCAGCCAGCACGCCGGGGCCACCGAGGTCTGTGCCGCCGTGAACATCCTCAACTACGTCGCCGGGAACATCGGCGAGACGGTCCGGTTTGGCGCGGACCTGGATACCGGCGATGGGTACGGAGCGCTCCAGCCGCTGCTTGCCGCGCTCGATGCCGGGCAGGTGGATGTCGTCATCGTGCACGAGGCAAATCCCGCCTACACCCTGCCCCGGACCAGTGGCTTTGCCGCCAAGTTCCAGAAGGCCAAATTCAAGGTCTCGACCTCGATGTACCTGGACGAGACTTCGGCTCTCTGCGATCTCCTGCTGCCCCAGCACCACGCGCTGGAGCGCTGGGACGATCTGCGGCCCCGGGCGGGGGTGTACAGCCTGATGCAGCCGGTGATGGAGCCGGTGTTCAATACCATGGCCACCGGTGACCTGCTGCTCCGTACGGCCAAGGCGATGGGCGGCCCGCTCGCCCGCTTCACGGCCCCATCCTACAAGGAGCACCTCCAGTTCCGCTGGCAGACGCTGGCGGCCCAGCGGAAAGAGAAGGACTTCTCCGCGTTCTGGCATGGCGCGCTGCAGCGGGGCGGGGTGTTCGCGGAACCGCCGGCCGCCTCACGGGTGTCGCTCGCTCCTCGTGGCGGCCAGGTGAGCTACACCAAGCCGGCCTTCGAGGGAGACGGCCAGTTCGTCTTTGCCACCTATCCCCACAGCCTGCTCCACGACGGCCGCGGCGCCAACAAGCCCTGGCTGCTGGAGAACAGCGATCCCGTCACCAAGATCACCTGGCACTCCTGGGTGGAGCTGCATCCCGATACCGCGCGCAAGCTCGATCTGCGGGACGGCGAGATCGTTCGGCTCACCTCACCCCACGGCTCCATCGAGGCGCCGGTGTTCGTCTATCAGGGGATTCACCCGGACGTGGTGGCGGTGCCGCTGGGTCTGGGGCACACCGAGTATGGCTCGTACGCGCGTGGCCGCGGCGTCAACGCGCTCGATCTGCTGGGCGCCCCGGCAGGAGACTTCCTGCCCTACATCTCCACCCGGGTTTCGCTGGAGAAGACGGGCCAGTACAAGTCGCTCGCGTCGATCGCCGGCAACCCGCGCCAGCTGGGGCGGGGTATCGCCGAGGCCATGCCCCTGGATGCCGCCAGGAAGGGTCTGACCGTCGAGCAGGCCTACCTCGCCCAGGGACACGGCAAGCACGAGGTCAACACCGAGCTGGAGCTCGAAGCGATCAAGGGGTGGAGTGACCGGCAGATCCACGACACGAAGCACGGCAACTACGTCGGCGATCATCCCCGCTGGGCCATGGCGATCGACCTGGCCAAGTGCACCGGATGTCAGGCCTGTGTCACCGCCTGCTATGCCGAGAACAACATCCCCACGGTGGGTGAGACCGAGATCGGCAAGGGCCGGGAGATGACCTGGATCCGGATCGAGCGGTACTGGGAGGGCGGCGAGGAGCCCGGCGAGCCGGTCAGTGCCCGCTTCGTCCCCATGCTCTGCCAGCACTGCTCCAACGCGCCCTGTGAGCCGGTCTGTCCGGTGTATGCGGCCTACCACACGCCGGACGGCCTCAACGGCCAGGTCTACAACCGCTGCGTCGGTACCCGGTACTGCGCCAACAACTGTCCCTACAAGGTTCGGTACTTCAACTGGTACAAGTACAATCAGGTGGCCTGGCCCGAGCCGCTCCATCTCCAGCTCAACCCGGACGTCACCGTGCGGGCGCGCGGAGTCATGGAGAAGTGCACCTTCTGCATCCAGCGGATCCGCGGCGCGCAAAACGATGCCCGCCTGGAGAACCGCGCCATTCGCGACGGTGACGTGGTGACTGCCTGCGCCCAGGCCTGCCCCTCCGATGCGATCGTCTTCGGAGACGTCAACGACCCCGCCAGCCGGGTGGCGCGCCTCCACCAGGACCACCGGGGCTATCGGGTGCTGGAGGACCTCAACACCCGCTCGGCGATCACGTACCTGGCCAAGGTCCTCGTCCCGGCGGAGGCTTAAGCGATGGCTGTCGTCGTCCAACCGCACGACGCCCCCGGCGGGCACGTGGTCAATCAGACCCACGCCGAGGTCACCCGCGATGTGGTCGCG
Organism: Gemmatimonadales bacterium; assembly: GCA_040007575.1. Taxonomy (GTDB): domain Bacteria; phylum Gemmatimonadota; class Gemmatimonadetes; order Gemmatimonadales; family GWC2-71-9; genus CAVVWJ01. The sequence continues at coordinate 820 of JBDTUV010000381.1, read as the reverse complement.
ACGCTGGGACCGGCGAGCCGGGGTTACGTCCTGCTGCTGTTCGGAGCGGTGTCGCTCTTTCTGATCGGCATCTTCACCTTCCTGATTCTCCTCAAGGACGGGCTGGGCCACGCGGGATATAACCCACCGGTCTTCTGGAGCGTCTACATCACCACCTTCGTCTTCTGGGTGGGTATCGGCCACGCCGGCACGCTGATTTCAGCCATCCTGTTTCTCTTTCGCTCGCCCTGGCGCACCGCGGTCTATCGATCCACTGAGGCGATGACCGTCTTCGCGGTCATGACCGCGGGCCTCTTTCCCATCATCCATATCGGGCGGCAGTGGATCTTCTACTGGCTGCTGCCTTATCCCAACGAGCGCTACCTCTGGCCCAACTTCAAATCGCCGCTCATCTGGGACGTGTTCGCCATTTCCACCTACCTCACCGTGTCCACCACCTTTCTGGTGTTCGGTCTGATCCCGGACGTGGCGGCGGTGCGAGACAAGGTGTCCGGCTGGCGGAAGAGCATCTACTCCTGGAGCTCGGTGGGCTGGAAGGGGACGGACAATCAGTGGCGGCACTATTCTCGGGCCTATCTCTACCTCGCCGCCCTGGCGACGCCGCTGGTGCTTTCGGTCCACTCGGTCGTGTCCTGGGACTTCGCGGTGGGTATCGTCCCCGGCTGGCACGGGACCATCTTTGCCCCCTATTTCGTGGCCGGCGCCATCTACTCGGGCATCGGCATGGTGCTGACACTGATCATTCCGCTCCGGCGGGCGCTCAAAATCGAGCACATGATCCACTCGTACCACTTCGATAATCTTGCCAAGCTGACCCTGC
>JBDTUV010000380.1:0-3121 GCA_040007575.1 Gemmatimonadales bacterium | reverse complement strand
TACGGGTCGAGGTCCGCTGGATATCGATGGCGGGATAGATCCGCCGGTCGGCCAGCCGGCGATCGAGCACCAGTTCGGAGTTGCCCGTGCCCTTGAACTCCTCGAAGATGACCTCGTCCATCCTGCTGCCGGTGTCGATCAGTGCCGTGGCGATGATGCTGAGGCTCCCGCCCTTGTCGATGTTGCGCGCCGCGCCGAAGAAGCGCTTGGGTTTTTGCAGGGCGTTGGCATCCACGCCGCCGGACAGAATCTTGCCGGAGTGTGGCACCACGACGTTGTGGGCCCGAGCCAGGCGGGTGATCGAGTCGAGCAGGATCACCACGTCCCGGCCGTGCTCCACCAGGCGCTTCGACTTCTCGATGACCATGTCGGCCACCTGTACGTGGCGGTCAGCGGGCTCGTCAAAGGTGGAGGAGATGACCTCCGCTTTGACGTTTTCCTCCATGTCTGTGACTTCCTCGGGCCGCTCGTCGATGAGCAGTACGATAAGGACGATTTCGGGATGATTCTCGCTGATGGCATTGGCCAGCTTCTGCATCAGGATCGTCTTGCCCGCCTTGGGCGGAGCCACGATCAGCGCCCGCTGACCCTTGCCGAGGGGGGACAGGAGGTCCACCACCCGCATGGAGAGATCGCCGTTCTTGCGCTCCAGCCGGATCCGCGCGTCGGGATACCGCGGCCGCAGGTTGTCGAAGGCGATCCGGTGCTTGGTCTTCTCCGGCTCCTCGAAGTTGACCTGCTCGACCTTGAGCAGGGCGAGGTAGCGCTCCCCCTCCTTGGGCGGGCGTACCTGGCCCATGACCGTATCGCCGGTGCGGAGATCGAAGCGCTTGATCTGGCTGGGCGAGACGTAGATGTCGTCCGGCCCGTAGAGGTAGTTCCAGTCCTGGCTCCGGAGGAATCCGTACCCCTCGGGCAGGATTTCCAGCACACCCTCGCCTCGGATGACTGTGTCGGAGTCGAGCAGCGACTGCTCGATGCGGAAGATCAGATCCTGCTTTCGAAGGCCCGAGTAGTTGGTGATGTTCAACTGCTCTGCCAGCGTGTGCAGTTCGGCGACCGACTTCTGCTTTAACTCAGCGATATCCACGGGTGGGACTCCAGGCGGACTGGCCCGGCCAAGGGTCGGGCTGGGGGGTTGGGTTGTGAGAGCAAGATCGAGCGAGGTTGGACTGTATGTAGTTGGCGCCGAGCGCCGGAGCCTGCAAGACGGTGTGGGTCGGGGAGTTGCCTATCGGACAAGAAAGCTCCGTAAAATAGAAGTCCAGGAGTGCAGAGTCAAGGGCTAAGGGCCAAACTCTATTGCATAACCCCCTGCTGGGGTACAATCTTTCACTCGTCAAGGCAGTTGGAGCTTCCATAATGACGCCCCGGTAACTCGGGCTACGCTGTCTTCTTTCCAGGCCTGATGAAAGACTCCGAGCGGCTCAGCCGACTCCGCCACGACCTGTCGAATCCGCTCTCAGCGCTCCTCGCCGAGACGCAACTGCTCCTGCTCAATGAGTCGCAGATCGATCCCGAGACCCTGACCGGGCTCAAGGAAATCGAGGCCCTGGCCATTCGTATGCGCACGATGTTGAGGGAGCTGTAGCCGATCATGAGCCTCAGCGGCTCCTTTACTCGTTTCGCCAAGTGGACCGCTCGAAGCTCCGGCCACGCGAGCACCTTCGGCCTCGCGCTGGGTCTCATCCTGCTCTGGGCGGTGACCGGGCCACTCTTTCACTTCAGCGACACCTGGCAGCTGGTCATCAACACCGCCACCACCGTCATCACCTTCCTGATGGTCTTCCTGATTCAAAACACCCAGAACCGTGACGCCGTAGCGATGCAGCTCAAGCTGGACGAGCTGATCCGTGCCATGAGGGGAGCGAAGAACTCGGTGCTCAGTCTGGAAGAGATGACCGAGGAGGAGCTCGAACAATTGAAGGCGCACTATTACGAGCTGGCGGACCGGGCCCAGGCCCGGCACAGGGGAGAGTCAAAGAAAAGGACTCCCAAAGTCCGGAAGGGCGCGAGCTAGACCGAGATGGGCAGGTCGCCGGGGTGGGGGAATGCCGCGACGAAGGCTTCCACCGCCTGAGGATCCAGCTGGGTGCCGGCGACCCGCCGGAGCTCCGTGACCGCAACATCCGCCGGTCTCGACTCGCGATAAGGACGCCCGGTGGTCATGGCGTCGAACGCATCGGCAACGGCGACAATGCGTGCCTCGATCGGAATCTTCTCTCCCCGTAAGCCATCGGGAAAGCCCGCCCCATCCAGCCGCTCGTGGTGTGATCGCACGATCCGCAGCACGTCGGGTGACTCATGAGCCAGCGGGGCCAACATCCGCTCGCCCAGGGCCGGGTGCTCGGTGATTTGGCGGAACTCATCGGCGGTCAGCGTGCCCGGTTTGTGCAGCACCGCCTCCCGGGTACCGATCTTTCCAATGTCATGCAGCTCGCCGCCCAGTCTGATGCCGTCCAGCTCGGGTCCCTCGAAGCCGAGCTCCGCGGCGGTGGCCACGGCGTACTGGCTCACCCGGATCGAATGGCCGCGGGTGTACGCGTCCTTGGCCTCGAGCGCGCGGGCCAGCATCTGGATGCCCTGCAGAAAGAGCTCCTGGATCCGCTGAGCCTGAACCTGCACTTGGCGCTCCAGATGCTGCTGGTAGAACCGGTTCTGCAGCACCAGCGCTCGCTTCTCCAACGCCCGAACCACCCGGGCCTGGAGCTCGCTCAGCGAGACCGGTTTCAGCAGGAAATCAGCCGCCCCCAGGTGGAGACAGTCGACCGCGGTAGTGGTCTCGCTGATTCCGCTGAGCATGATGACCGAGCTGTCCGGAAAACGCTGGCGAACCGCCTCGAGGAAGCCCATGCCGTCCAGCTCGGGCATTCGCATGTCCGAGAGGATCAGCGGGGTCTCACCAATGCGGTCGAGAACCATGAGCCCCTCCCGTCCGCTGCCGGCCTCGAAACAGGTGAAGCCTTGGGCCTGCAGCATGCGGGCGAGGGACCGGCGGACACTGGGTTCGTCATCGACGATGAGACAGTTGGCCGAGCCGGCCACAACCGGCGGCGCGTCCTGGGTTTCTAGCATTACGGCTGTTACCGATTGGTGGGGGATAGGATGCCACGAACATCCG
>JBDTUV010000379.1:0-3129 GCA_040007575.1 Gemmatimonadales bacterium | reverse complement strand
GATCCCAACCGGTGGCAGCCCCTGCGCTTCTCCGACGGGCACGGCGGCACCGTCATGCCGGGGTTCATCGCGCCACACTGGGGGCGCGTCGTGCCGTTCGCGTTGACATCGGGCTCCCAGTTCCGCCCGCCGGAGGTGCCGAACCTGTACCCCTTCGGCGGCTACCGGGTGCAGGCCGAGCAGATCTTGCACTACAGCGCGAGGCTGACCGATACCCAGAAAGCCATCGCCGAGTACTGGGCCGACGGCCCCAACTCAGAGCTGCCGCCGGGTCACTGGATGCTGTTCGGGCAGTTCGTGTCGCGGCGCGACGGTCACACGCTGGACCAGGATGTGAAGCTGTTCTTTGCCCTGGCGAACGCCGTGTTCGACGCCGGCATCGTCGCCTGGGACTGCAAGCGCGCCTACGACTACGTCCGTCCCGTCACGGCCGTGCACTTCCTGTTCGCCGGCAAGAAGATTCGGGCCTGGGCCGGCCCCTATAGAGGAACCCGGGTCATCAACGGGGCCGACTGGGAGCCCTACCAGCCGGTCACGTTCGTCACGCCGCCCTTCCCCGAATTCACCTCCGGCCACAGCACTTTCAGCGCCGCGGGGGCGGAGATCTTGAAGTCATTCACCGGCAGCGACGCGTTCGGCGCGTCCGCGACTGCGCGAGCGGGGAGTTCGAAGGTTGAGCCCGGCGCCGTGCCAGCGACGGACGTGACGCTATCTTGGGCAACGTTCTCTGACGCCGCCGATCAGGCGGGGATTTCGCGGCGCTACGGCGGGATCCACTTCGTGCAAGGGGATCTACGGGGTCGCAGCGGCGGCCGTCTGGTCGGGGCGCAGGTGTGGGCGAAGGCGCTGGCGTACTTCAACGGGACCGCGACTCCGTAAACGAAAATCCCGCCTCAGCGCAACGCCCCCGTAGCCGGCGCCGCCCGCCCCGCGAATGGGGCGTAGGGACGGTCAAACTCCACTTGCACATGTGGTGAATGTCGTACGAGTGGGCACAAATTGCGGTACCTAGTTAGTACCTGAACTCCGCGGTGTTCCAGAGTCCTCGGTGATGCTCGAGGCTCCATGGGCCTGTCGTAAGTCGTTGCTGGACGTCCGCTAACCGATCTGGAAAGACCTGGAGGAATCGGCCGCTGACGTCCTGAAAATCCGCGTGTCGGGGGTTCAATTCCCTCCCTGGCCACTCGGCGCTGCAATGACTTAGCCCAGCCGCAGCGCCGCGGTCCCGGCTCCGTTGTCCCTCTGTTGTCCTTCTCGCAGCGCCGCGAGCTTCCTCACACCTTCGCGCAGGTCCCGCTCGTTCACGATGTTGTAGCGGTCGAACACACTCCGGGTCTTGTGGCCGGTGAGCTGCATCGCCACGCGCTCCGGGACGCTCGCACGCACGAACAGCTCTCGCCCGTCCTCTTCAAACCAGGGCACTGTTGAGCGGCCTCACAGACGCCGGCAGCAGTCGCTCAAAGTCGCTTCTTCCGCTGGGTGCAGGGCTCACCGGCTCAGCTCCTGCTCCACGGCGGTCAGCATTTCATTCAGTGAAAACGGCTTCGTTATGGTCCGAACCGCACCCAGCAGTTCCGCAAGGCCGAGCAGATTAAAGCGACTGGCGGGGCCCCCATCCGTCATGGCGATGACGAGTGTGGAGGTGCTATGAGCCTGTAGGTCCTGAATTAGGAGAAGGCCGCTCTTCTTAGGCATATGGATGTCAGCTATGACGAGATCGGGGCCCGTCTCGTGCCAGAGGCGGGTAGCCTCCTCTCCGTCTCGAGCTTGGAGGACTTCGTAGCCCGTGTTGCTTAGGGCGATCTGAAGTGTCTGACGAATGCTGTGGTCATCATCCACTACGAGGATCCGCCGCTTAGACCGCTCCGCTATTTCAAAGTGCGCGCCCCACACACGCTGCGCACTTCCCGCCAGGTCGAGCCAGATGTAGTCCGGTACGTCTGGGTCGTGGCGCTCAACGACTCGGAACCATACGTGGTGATAGACCGTGGGGTAGCCACGGTGCTCTTCTGGGCGGAGGCGGGCCCAGCGGGGAGGTTTGTCTGCCGGTGACTCGCTAGGCTTTGACATGGCTCGGCAAGTGTCGCAGTCCCGCAGGGAGAGAGGGTGAGGCCTTCAATGGGGTCGGTGGTCGCAAAAGTGTTGGTGTAGCCAGCGCGGTGAAGTATACGCGTCAGGACATCGAGGTTTTGGGCTCATCATCAACGATTAAGATCTGGGCGCTTTCGAACCTGGGCCGCGGCAAAGAGCCACCCGTGGCGGCGCTGCTCGTCGCGTGCGCGTAGGGCTGCCGTTTCATGGGATCAAGGCACCCGCCTGAGCGCATGTCCCACGAGACCCACCATCTGAGCGAGAGTGAAAGGCTTCTCGATGGTCAGCACCGGTCTCAGCAGTGAGACATCCTTCAGGAGGTCCAACCGCCTCGTTTGTCCACCATCGGACATGGCGATGATCGGAAGGCTAGGTGTATGGCGGAGTAGCTCCATGATGGTCTCAATTCCATCCTTCTCCGGCATGTGGAGGTCGGTGATCACGAGATCGCCTCCATGATCGCGCCACAGCCGCATGGCCTCTGATCCGTCACAAGCTTGAAGGACGCTATAGCCAGCATTGCTCAAAGCGATTTGAAGTGTCCGGCGAATACTGGGATCGTCATCGACGATGAGAATCCGCTGCCCGTCATGTGCGGCCATGGCGTCTCCGGTGATCTTGGGGCCCATCCCCAACCGAGCAGATCCCGCGCCATAGATTATCCCCTGATATCGCAAGGGGATAGAAGTCCTCCTGTAACCGGTCGGATCGTGGGATGCGGGATGTCTGGCGGAATTCCTTTGGTGGGCTTCCCTATTGGGCCCGAACCGAGCCTGGTTTCGCCACCGACATGAGCCAGTCCTCGAGCGCATTTCCAAAGCCTGATTTTCGCCAGCTCTTTGAGGGCGCCCCTGGCCTTTACCTAGTACTGATGCCGGACCTGACCTCGTCGCCGTGACAGACGCCTATCTCCAGGCCACGATGACCAAGCGAGACCAGATCGTTGGCCGGGGGCTCTTCGAGGTTTTCCCTGATAATCCGGATGATCCGGCAGCCACGGGAGCTCGCAACCTGAAGGCGTCGTTGGATCGAGTTCGG
>JBDTUV010000378.1:0-3132 GCA_040007575.1 Gemmatimonadales bacterium | reverse complement strand
GCCATTTGCCCTGGGAAATGAAATGGCTTTCCAAGGCCGAGCTCTTTCGCATCCCCATCATGGGCTGGATGATGTGGCTGGCGGGCGATGTTCCCGTCAGGCGAGGCTTCGGGCCCAGCGCTCTCGAGGCCATGGCCCGCTGCCACAAGGCACTCGACAACCGCGTCTCGGTGATGATTTTCCCGGAAGGGACCCGGTCCAGGACCTCCGAGCTGCTCCCGTTCAAGGATGGCGCATTTCGGCTGGCCATCGAGGCCGGCGTCCCAATCCTGCCGCTCGCGGTGTCCGGCACGGCCACCGCCCTACGCAAGCATGATTGGCGCTTCGGCCGGTCTGACGCCGAGGTTCGCGTGCTCGAGCCGGTCGAGACGGCCGGACTCAATCTCAGCGACATTCCGGAACTCAAGGCACGGGTGCGGCAGACGATCGTGGAGGCGCGTGATGCCCTTGCCACCGCGAGAGGCTGAGCCGGTTCGATTTCACCTGCCCAGATCGGCGGGAGCTCGGACCCGGCCGACCGCACCCGCCAGGGCGAGAAGCGTCAGCAGATACGGCAGCATGAGGAACAGCTGATAGGGAGCGTTGAGCCCCAGCGTCTGGAGGAGAAACTGCAGTGCTGTGGCGGCGCCGAAGAGCAGTGCGCCCAGAGCGATCCCACCGGGATGCCAGCGACCCAGGACCACGATCGCAATCGCCACGTACCCACGACCCGCCGTCATCCCCTCGGCAAACGAGCCCACCTGAGCCAGCACCAGGCTCGCGCCCGCCAGCCCCGCAAACCCGCCGCCCACGATCGTGGCTCCCGAACGGATCAGATCGGTGCGAACTCCCGCTGCGCGCGCCATCGCCGCACCCTCTCCGGTCGCCCGGAGCGCCAGGCCCAGCCGAGTGCGGAAGAGCACCCACCAGACGATCGGCATAGCGAGCAACGCAAGATAGGTCGGTGCTGGCTGGTCGAAGAGCGCCGGCCCCAGCGCCGGGATCTGTGAGAGACCTGGAATGGCGACGGACTTGAGAGTGGGAATGGTGAGTCCCGCGCCGCCCGAGCCGTAGACCTGCCGATAGATCGTGCCGGTCAGTCCAACCGCCGCCAGGGTGATCGCGGTGCCGGTGATGATCTGATCCGCGCGTGCTCCCACAGCCAGCAGCGCGAACACTGCCGCGAGCAGCATCCCCGCCAGGATCGCGCAGCCGACCCCGCTCCAGGGTCCCCAGGCTGTGGCGCCAAGCGTGGCGGCGAGTGCACCGGCGAGCATTGTCCCCTCGAGGCCCAGGTTGATGACTCCCGAGCGCTCGGTGATGGTCTCGCCGGTGGCCGCGAGAACCAGGGGAGTGGCCACCCGAACCGCAGCGGCGAGGAATCCGGCTACGAGCATCTCGGTATCCATTAGCCCGCGGCCTTCCTGGGGACAATCCTCTTTCGCACCACTGCCCGCAAACCGGTCCATCCCCCGCGGGGCACAGTAGCCAACAGTACCACGATTATTACCACCGCCTCGACCACGTACACCGCGACGGCGGGAACTCCCGCGTCCCGCTGCATCGCCCCCGCGCCGGCCTCCAGCGCGCCGAAGAGGATTCCGGCTACTGTGACACCGACCGGATGCAGTCCGCCCAGCAACGCCACCGCAATTCCGGTAAAGCCGTAGCCAGGCGACAGGTTCTGAAACAGCGCGTACGACACCCCGCTCACCTCGACCCCGCCGGCCAATCCTGCGATGGCACCCGAGATGAGGAGCGCCATCGCGTTCACGCGTTGACTGTCGATGCGGCCGCTGACCTCGGCGGCACGAGGGCCCATGCCAACCACGCGGAGTCGGAAGCCCCAGAGCGTCTTCGCGAAGAGAAACCAGAGAATCAGCCCGCCGGCCACTGCGAGCACGAAGCCGGCGTGCAGCCGAGAGCCCGGGAGCAACGGTAACCGCGCGGTCTCCACTATGGCGTCGCTCTGGGGGTAGATGCGGCCCCGTTCCTGGAGAGGCCCTTGCACCATGAAGCTGACCAGGGACAGAGCCACAAAGTTGAGGAGCAACGTGCTGATCACCTCGATGACACCAAATCGGAGCTTCAGCCAGACGGGTACCGCAACCCAGCAGAGGCCAGCGGCCGCGGCGGCCAGGAGAAGCGCTCCGATGGCAATCGGGGCAGGCTGCCCGGCCAGGTGCAGCCCGACCCATGTCGCGGCTATGGCGCCGGCATAGAACTGACCTTCGGCTCCGATGTTGAGCGCTCCGCCTCGAAACGCCACAGAGATCCCAAGCCCAATGAGAATGAGCGGCACGGCACGCACCAGGGTGCTTGAGGTAAAAGCATCCCATGAGCCGAAGGCGCCCATCCAGAGGGCGCGGAGCCCGGCCTCTGCATCGAAGCCGCCTGCTTCCAGCCCCACGAAGAGGACCGCCAGACCCAGGGCCACCGCGGCGACCGCCCAACCCAGCGCCCTCACGTCTCTCTCTCGCCCCGGAGCATCATGGCCCCGATTTCAGATCGCGAAGCCCCGGGAGGCGCTTCAGCGATGGCGCCGCGGGTCAGGACTATTACCCGGTCGGCGAGGTGCAATACCTCGTCGAGATCGGTGGAGTAGAAAAGGACCGCGGCCCCTGCTGCCGCGGCGGATCGCAGGCGAGCGTGGATGGCCGCTGCGGCGCTGATGTCGAGACCTCGTGTGGGGTTCTCGGCCACTATCACCGCGGGACTCCGGGAGAGCTCGCGTGCAGCCACCAGCTTTTGCTGGTTACCGCCGCTGAGCGCCGAGGCGTGAGTGCCGGGACCTGGTGCCGTGATCTCGAAGTCTCGAATGAGCTCGGCCGTGCGGGCTGCCGCTTCGCGCCAGGCAATCAGGCCACCGTGAACCCACGGTCCCTCGCTTCCCAGCCCGAGTACCACGTTTTCCGTGAGGCTGAGCGCCGGGATCAGACCCTCGGACGTGCGATCTTCGGGAATGAACCCAACCGGCTGAGCCACCTGGAGCTTGCCGCGGAGCGGCGCGATGCGGCCCGCCACCGCGCGCAGAAGCTCACGCTGTCCGTTTCCCTCTACCGCGGCGACCCCCACGATTTCTCCCGCCCGAACCGAGAGGGAGCCGCGGCGGAGCGCAATTCCATATCCGCTGTCGCGAGACACCTCCAGGTC
>JBDTUV010000377.1:0-3135 GCA_040007575.1 Gemmatimonadales bacterium | reverse complement strand
ACCGCGGCAAGTTCGAGGCGATCACCCGGGAGCTCGGTGTGGCGCAGCCGCCCAACGGGGTCGCCAAGTCGGTGGAGGAAGCGGTGGCGGTAGCCGCGCGTGTGGGGTACCCGGTACTGGTCCGTCCATCATACGTACTTGGGGGACGGGCGATGGAGATCGTGTACGACGACGGCTCCCTCCGTAGCTACTTCGAGCGGGCGGCCAGAGTGTCGCCGGAACATCCGGTGCTCATCGACAGCTTCCTGGAGGACGCCTTTGAAGCCGACGTCGACGCCATTGCCGACGGCAGCCGCTGCGTCATCGGCGGGGTGATGCAGCATATCGAGGACGCCGGCATCCACTCCGGCGACTCGGCCTGTGTCCTGCCTCCCTACCTGATCACCGAAGACCAGGTGGAAGAAATGCGGCGACACACCCGGGCCTTCGCCGAGCGTCTCGGGGTGGTGGGTCTGCTCAACGTGCAGTACGCCATCAAGAACGGAGTGGTGTACGTGCTCGAGGTCAACCCGCGGGCATCCCGGACGGTGCCGTTCGTCTCCAAGACCACCGGAGTAGCGCTGGCCAGCCTGGCGGCCGCCGTGATGGTCGGCAAGACACTCGAGGATCTGGGCTTGCATGACGACGTGCTCCAGCCCTATGTCGCCGTCAAAGAGGCGGTGTTCCCCTTCAGCAAGCTGCAGGGTGTGGACCTCATCCTTGGGCCGGAGATGCGCTCCACCGGGGAGGTCATGGGAATAGCGGACTCGTTCGGGATGGCCTTCGCCAAGGCCCAGATCTCCGCCGATGGAGCTCTTCCACTCGAAGGCTCCGTGTTCGTCACCGTCAACGACCACGACAAGGCCAATCTGGTCCCAATTGCGCGGCGGTTTCACGGGCTCGGCTTCCGGGTGCTGGCCACCGAAGGCACCGCCCGGTACCTCAGAGCGCGTGGCATTCCGACCGAGCGAGTTCTCAAAGTGTACGAGGGCCGTCCCAACGCCATCGACCTGCTGGTGTCGGGGCAAATCCAGCTGCTGATCAACACGCCCCTCGGCAAGCTGACCCAGCAGGACGACTACGCCATCCGGCGGGCTGCATTGCAGCATCGAGTTCCGTATACCACCACGTTGTCCGCGGCCTCGGCGGCCTGCGACGCCATCATTGCACTCCGAAGCAGGACCGGCGATGTGCGGGCACTGCAGGAGTGGCATGCGCTTGCCCGAGAAATGTCGCCGGAGTGGACCGGTTGACCGCTCGGGATCCGAAATTCGTTCAGGCTCTGCGGGCGCGGGTAGGCGGCAAGGTGCGCGAGGACGAGCCGGTGGGGCGATACTCGACCTATCGGATCGGCGGGCCGGCGACGGTTCTCCTGCCGGCCGCCCCTGAGGATGTCGGAGCCGCACTGGTGCTGGCGCGGGAGGCTGGGGTGCCCTGGTTTGCCATCGGACTCGGCTCCAATCTCCTGTTGCCGGACGAAGGGCTGGACGCCCTGGTCATCCGCCTGGGGAAAGGACTCGACCGCCTGGAGCGAAACGGCGACGACTGGACGGCAGGGGCAGGACTCCCCGCTCCGATCGCCGCGCGGCGGACTGTCGAAGCCGGCTTTGCTGGGCTGCATATTTTCGTGGGGGTACCCGGCACCGTCGGGGGTGGGGTCTACATGAACGCTGGATGCCACGGTGGCGACTGGTCCGAGATCGTCGAGCGGGTGACGGTTGTCGACGCCGACGGCACTGATGCCGTGCTCGCGCGGGCCGACATCCCGTTCACCTACCGGCGCAGCGGGCTGGAAGGCCGGATCGTCCTGGAAGCCACAGTGCGCCTCGGCCAGCAGGATCAAACGCAGCTGGACGAGGCCATCGCCGAAATGTTCGAGTGGCGCCAACGGGGCACGCCTTTTAACCAGCCATGCTGCGGGAGCGTGTTCAAGAATCCGGCTGGCCCAAGCTGGAGACAGGCGGGCGGAGATCGCACCGCGGGACAGCTCATCGAGGCTGCCGGACTCAAGAGCTTCGGTATTGGTGGGGCGCAGGTCTCACCGATGCACGCCAACTATATCGTCAACACCAGCGGCGCCACCGCATCGGATGTGAAAAAGCTGATTGCGCATGTGCAGCGCACGGTTCTGGAGCGGTTCGGGACGAAACTGGAGCCGGAAGTCAAGCTGATTGGATCTAGTGGGGAGTACCTGAACAGCGTGAACGGTGAACAGTGAACGGTGAACGGGCGTGGGGCCGCGGCTCCCGTTTACCGTTTACCGTTTACTGTTCACGTTTTTAGGATGTCTATGCCCGACTACTTCGTCCACGAATCCTCGTACGTCGATGATGGCGCCGTGATCGGCAAAGCCAGCAAGATCTGGCATTTCTGCCACATCATGCCGGGAGCCGTCATCGGCGAGCGGTGCAACCTGGGCCAAAACGTGGTGGTCATGCCGGGGGCTCGTCTGGGTAACAACGTGAAGGTGCAGAACAACGTGTCCATCTACGAGGGAGTCGTGCTGGAGGACGACGTCTTCTGCGGACCCAGCTGCGTCTTCACCAATGTGGTCAACCCGCGGAGCCACGTCTCCCGCAAGTCGGAGTACCAGCGGACCCTGGTTCGGCGGGGAACCTCGATCGGAGCAAACGCGACCATTCTCTGCGGAGTCACCCTCGGCGAATACAGCTTTATCGGGGCCGGGGCCGTGGTCCGGAGTGACGTACCGCCGTTTGCCTTGATGGTTGGGGTGCCGGCTCGGCGGGTGGGCTGGATGTGTCAGTGTGGCGTCCGACTCCAGCCCCGCGAAGGCCAGGCCGCCTGCAGCGCCTGCGGAGCGTCATATCGGGAGGCAGACGGGCTTCTGCGCCAGATTGACCCACCCCGTCCACCTGGCTAAGTTCTCTGGCTGCCGAGGGTTCCGTGTCCTCCCCCCCAATAGGTCTCCGGTGAACGTACCCCTGCTCGATCTGGTGGCGCAGTACAAGACCATCAAGGATGAAGTGCTCGCGGCCATGATAGCCGTGATCGAGCGCCAGGGCTTCATCATGGGGCCGGAAGTGACCCGGCTCGAGTCCGAGGTGGCGCGGCTGTCCCACGCCAAGCACGGGATCGCCTGCGCCAGCGGCACCGATGCGCTGCTGCTGCCGCTCAAGGCATTGGATCTGCGGGCAG
>JBDTUV010000376.1:0-3141 GCA_040007575.1 Gemmatimonadales bacterium | reverse complement strand
CGATGGCGATAATGATGGCCCACCAGTATCCGATCAGGATCTGTGACATGCCGATCACGACTCGGGTCGGCAGCGGCAGCTGCATGTTCACCGAGGCGAACATGCTCTGGAACGTCGGAATGACGAAGATAAGCAGCACCGCGATGGCGATGATGGCTACGCTGAAGATGACCGCAGGATAGACCATCGCGCCTTTGACCTTCCGAACCAGGGCGTCGCTCTTTTCCAGGAACGTGGCCAGGCGGAGCAGAATGGTGTCCAGGATACCGCCGGCTTCACCCGCCGCGACCATGTTGACGTAGAGGTCGGTGAACGCGCGAGGATGCTTGGAGAAGGCGTCGGCCAGCGTGTTGCCCGACTCAACGTCGTGCACCACCGCCTTGGTGACTTCCTTCAGCGTCTTGTTCTCGGTCTGCTCGGCCAGAATGGTGAGCGACTGGACCAGCGGCAGACCGGCGTTGATCATGGTGGCGAACTGCCGGGTGAAGATCACGATATCGCGGGTCTTGACCCGTGCCTTCCCAAGCCCACCCCCGATGCTGATCTTCTTGGGTGCCTCGCGGACGCTCACGAGCATCATTCGGTTCTTGCGGAGGTAAGCGCTGACCTCCTCTTTGCTCTTGACGTCCACCTGGCCCTTCTGGATCTGGCCGTTCGCGGCATTCCGCGCAGTATATTCGAAAAGTGGCATGGGTCCTCTCCCGAATCGGGCGTGTTACCGGCGGATTCCTGCGGATTTCTGCTGTTGGGGTCGATCGGCGTTGCCCATCTCCTGATCCTCCATCGGGGTGATCCCGATCATCCGGAGGAACTCCTTCGGGTCGTGCGACACCCGCTCGCACTCTTCCTGAGCCACCTCGCGGCTGGTGTAGAGCTGATACAGAGCGTCGTTCATGGTCTGCATCCCGAACTTCTTGCCTGACTGCATGGCCGAATAGATCTGGTGGACCTTGTCGTCACGGATCAGCGCCCGGATGGCCGGCGTGGCGACCATGATCTCGGCTGCCATGGACCGGCCCCGGCCCTTGAGCTTCGGCAGCAGGGTCTGGGTGACGACGCCCTCGAGCACGAAGGCGAGCTGGGCCCGGACCTGAGACTGCTGGTTCGAAGGGAACACGTCGATCACGCGATTGATCGACTCGGCAGCGGAGTTGGTGTGCAGGGTAGCGAGCACCAGGTGGCCGGTTTCGGCGATGGTCAACGCGGCGGCAACGGTCTCCAGGTCCCGCATTTCTCCCACCAGGATGACGTCCGGGTCCTCGCGGAGCGCGTACTTCAGCGCGCTGGCAAAGGACTTGGTATCGGTGCCGATCTCCCGCTGATTCACGATACAGGACTGGTGCCGATGGATGAACTCGATCGGGTCCTCGACCGTGATGATGTGGCCCTTCCGCTCCTTGTTGATCTTGTCGATGATGGCCGCCAGCGTGGTGGACTTGCCGGAGCCGGTCGGGCCGGTCACCAGGATGAGTCCCCGGGGACGCTCGGCCAGCTTGGCAATGATCGCAGGGAGGCCTAAGTCCTGAAATGTTCGCACATTGAAGGGAATCATGCGGATTACCATGGCCACACATCCACGCTGCTTGAACACGTTGCCGCGGAAGCGCGCCAGGTTCTGAATTCCGAAGGAAAAGTCCAGCTCATCCTCGTTCTCGAAACGCTTCTTCTGGTTCTCGGTCAGGACCGAATACGCCAGCTGGAGCGTGTCCTTGGGGGTGAGGACCTCGGGCGCCGAGCTGTCGACCATGTCTCCGTCGACCCGCAGCTTGGGACGCTCGGCCGCCGTAATGTGGAGGTCCGAGGCATCCTTCTGCATCATTTCTTCGAGCAGTGAGCGCAGGTTCAACGTCATCCGGCAGTCTCCTTGACTACTTCCTCGAGGGTGGTCACGCCGCGTTCGATCTTCTTCATTCCGTCCATCCGTAACGTGAGCATCCCGTCCACGACTGCCTGGGCCTGGATATCCGCCACTGAAGCGCCCCGAAGGATCTGGCGACGCAATTCTGGCGACAGGGCCATGACCTCATAGAGGCCGGCCCGGCCCTTGTACCCGGTGCCGCTGCAGGTGTCGCAGCCCGTTCCCTTCATGAACTTGATGGCCCTGAGACTCTCAAGATTTGTGCCCAGGGCGCCCAGTTCGACGTCGGTGTATTTATGCTCCGCTTTGCAGTCCTTGCAGATCCGGCGCACCAAACGTTGCGCCACGACAAGGTTTACCGCGCTGGCCACGTTGAACGCCTCGATACCCATATCGATCATACGGGTGATGGTGCTCGGCGCGTCGTTGGTGTGCAGGGTAGACAGCACCAAGTGGCCGGTGAGCGCGGCCTTGATGGCGATGCCGCCGGTCTCCAGGTCCCGGATCTCACCGATCATGATGATGTTCGGGTCCTGCCGGAGGAACGCCTTCAGGGCGGCCGCAAAGGTGAGTCCGACCTCAGTGCGCACCAGGACCTGATTGATGCCCATCAGGTTGTACTCGACCGGGTCTTCGGCCGTCATGATGTTGACTTCGGTCGTGTTGATCCGCGACAGCGCGGAATACAGCGTGGTGGTCTTTCCCGACCCGGTCGGCCCGGTGACCAGCACCATGCCGTAGGGGTTGAGAATCGCCTTCATGAGATCGCGCTCCGCCTTCTCCTCGAAGCCGAACTTGGTCAGGTCCAGCGTCAGGTTGCCCTTGTCGAGGATTCGGAGCACGATCTTCTCGCCGAAGAGCACCGGGAGCGTGGAGACGCGGAAGTCGATCACCCGGCTTCCCATCTTCAGCTTCAGGCGGCCGTCCTGCGGTACCCGGCGCTCGGCGATGTTGAGCTGTGACAGAATCTTCACCCGTGAGGTGAGTGCCGCCTTCATCTTGAGCGGCGGCTTCATGATCTCGAGCAGGGCTCCATCGATGCGATAGCGCACCCGGATCTCGTGCTCGAACGGCTCGATGTGAATGTCGCTGGCGCCCCGTTTGACCGCGTCGGTCAGCAGGCCGTTGATGAGCTTGACAACCGGCGCGTCGTCGATCTGCGCCTGGGTGGCTGCCTCATCCTCCTGCTCCTCGACGACCTCGACGTCCTCGCCCGATTCCTCCATGTCCTTGAGCAGGCTCTGGAGCTGCTGGTCGGAGGACTCGTAGTGCTTCTCGATCAG
>JBDTUV010000375.1:0-3148 GCA_040007575.1 Gemmatimonadales bacterium | reverse complement strand
GAATCGGCGCCAGCGGTCTATCCTGATCCGCGACATGGAGCGCGCCACGGAACCCAGCACGGCGGAGCGCCGGCGCCACAGTGGCGCGGGCCTCCGCCGCCGTGTTGCACTGTTGGCTCAGGTGGGCCAGTACCACGGCCCGGAGGCCTGGATGGTGGAGCTCCACCAAAAGCTCGGCCGCCGCGCGGTTCGACAGGTGCCCTCCCGAACCGGCGATCCTGCGCTGTACCACCGGAGGGTACTCGCTGGTCCGAAGCTGGACTTCATCGTGGTTGGCCTCGAGCACGATGGCTGTGAGGTTGCGCAGCAGGTAGCGCACTCCGCTCGTCGGTCGGCCCAAGTCATAGGCTACCCCAACGCTGGCCCCCTCTGCACTGCGGACGACGATCGCGAGCGGTTCGGCAGCATCGTGGCTCGTGGGACAGGCCTCGACGGTGAACGGACCCAGCTCCACCCGGGCGCAGAGCCCGAGCGATCGGTGCTCAGCCACATCCATCTCGACCGCCAGATGCCTCCAGGTGCCGGGTGCGGTCAGCACCGGTACGCCCAACTTGCGAGCCAACAGGGGGGCCCCGCACGCGTGGTCCCCGTGCTCGTGCGTGAGCACGATGCCGGCGACCTGGCCGAGCTCGAGGCCGGCGGCGGCGGCCCGGCGCTCGACTTCGCGGGCGCTGAAGCCGGCGTCGATCAAGAGCGCCGTCCCCTCCGATTCAACCGCGAAGCTGTTCCCCCGCGATCCGGAGCCGAGCACGTAGAGCGTTATCACCGGCCGGCACTCCGCTGAATCGTCTGCCGCAGCGACTCGCGGCGCTCAGACGAGAACGCCACGTTACGCCGCGAGAGGACGCGCTCGGCCACGCGCAGGAACCCCTCCTCGCTCATCCGCTCGTCTCCGGTGCAGCCCCAGGCAAATGGCGGAACGTACTTCGGCGGGGTGGGTGTGCCGAAAACGTTGGCGCCGGCCGAAACCACCGTCCCGGTGGCCAGCATGGTGCCGATGGCGGTTTTGGCATGGTCACCGAACAATGTCCCGACATTCTTCCGGCCGGTCTCGATGCGCTCGCCATCCACCTCGAGGCGGACCGGGCCATAGGTGTTCTTCAGGTTTGAGGTCGTAGTACCGGCCCCCAGATTGACCCAAGGGCCCACAACGCTGTGACCCACGAAGCCATAGTGGGCCTTGTTCGCAAATCCGAGAAACACGCTGGCCGTAATCTCGCCGTGAACCCGGCACTCCGGACCGAAGACCGATGCCCGAACGAATCCGCCCAGGACCCGAGTACCCGGACCCACGTAGGTCGGCCCCTCGAGGCGGGTACCGTTGCGGATCTCCGCTCCATCGATGACCACAGCTCCCTGGCGTACATCGAAGACCACGCCCGGCTCGACCTTCGCGGTGAGACACACCAGGTGAGCCGGGTCGCCGAGCACCAGGCTTCCTTCCGGCACTCCGTCACTCGGAGCCACGAGAAAGTCGGCACAGTCCACCGGGAGGAGAGTCTCGAGCGCGGTAAGCAGATCGTAGGTGCCGTGAAGGCGGAGTCCTTCGAGCTCCACACCTGGACCCTTCTCGTGAGGCCCGGCCCAGCGCTCGCCTTCGGGCACGACCCAGCCCACGGTTTCATCGCGGTGAGTCAGCCGGCGGATGCCGGGACCAGGAGTGATCGGCACGCCGGTAGGCGCGAACCACGCTGCTCCAATCAGGGCCGGCCCATCGATCGGGGCAGGGGGCCGTACCGGCGGCTCGTCTCCCTCGCTGAACCCCTCGGCATGGACGCCGAGGATGGCTGTCGCGTCGTTTCCGACCGCCGCCTCCCATCGCTCCCGAACCCGCCAGATGCCGGCTCGTAGCTCGGCAATGGGACGGACCCCCGCAAATGGAGCCCATGCCGCACCCGGCGACTCAGGCTCGAGGAGGTAGAGCGCTGTCACGAGTGGACGTCGCGAATCTCGGGTGGCAGGGCATCGAGGAGTTGTTTCATCGAGGACGCCCGCTCGCTCGGCATTACCAGGATCCGGCCGTTGGCCTGCACCACGATGAGGTCCTGCACCCCGCTCAGCACCACGGTGTCGCGGTCGGACCAGACGATGCAATCCTCCGATTCGTGGAGGAACGCGCTCCCAACCACGAGGTTGCCGCTCTTGTCCTTGGGGCGAACCCGGGTCAGCGCCTGCCAGGTGCCAATGTCGTCCCAGGCGAAGGCGCCGCTCACGACTGCCACCGAGGCGCTACGCTCCAGCAGACCTACATCGATGGAGATCGGCGTCACCTCTCGAAAGAACCGATCGACCTCGCCGGCCCTGAGCGCCGGCAGATGAGGCGCCACCTCGGGCGTGTGGGCCTCCACCTCCGCCAGCAGACGCTCAGCTGTCCACCCGAAGAGTCCACTATTCCATAGAGCGCCGGCTGCCATCAGGTCGAGGGCCGTGGCAGCATCTGGTTTCTCGGAAAACCGCGCCACCATCCGCGCCCCGTCGCCCAGCGGCGGACCGGGCACGATGTAGCCGTATCCGGTCTCGGGCCGTGAGGGCACCACACCCACGGTGACCAGGCAGTCGTGCTGGCGCGCGATCGTCAGGGCGGTATCCGCGGTGCGGCGGAAGGCGGCCGCGTCGCCCACCGCCCAGTCGGCATGGAGCGACACTACCTCGGCCTCGGGATCGCGGCGCTGCGCTTCCCACGTGGCCCAGATCAGCGCCGGCGCGGTGGAAGCAGCCCGCGGCTCGACCAGGATGTTGGCGGGGGGCAGCTTGAGGCGCTGCTGGATCTGCCCCGCCAACGCGGAGCCGGTTACCACCAGGATGCGCTCGCGCGGGATGAGCCCGGTCAGCCGGTCGATCGACTCTTCCGCGGTCGACGTGGAGCCGGCGAGCGGCAGCAGTTGTTTCGGATTCTCGGGAGTGCTGAGCGGCCAGAAACGGGTACCCGAGCCACCGGCAAGGACGACAGCCCATCTCATAGAGGCGGGGAAGCGGGTAGGCGGGTAAGCAGGTAAGTCCTGAACGTCAGGATAGAAACGCTCCGATTTTGAGCAGTGGAACTGGTGCGGTGAGGGAATCTATAGGAAGGACTGGCAGTGTTGTAGCTTCGAGTTACCCGCTTACCCGCTTACCCGCTTACCCGCTTACCCGCTTACCCGCTTACCCG
>JBDTUV010000374.1:0-3165 GCA_040007575.1 Gemmatimonadales bacterium | reverse complement strand
TTCCAGGAACGGGAGCGGATTTACAACCTGCAGGAGGCCTGGACCGGTGCCCGGCTCACTACCAGCCTGACCCGGGTCGGTGGGTTGATGGCCGATATCCCGGACGGCTGGGAAGCCGGCCTCCGCGAGTTCACCGACACCTTCCCGAAGACGCTTCAGGAAGTGGACACCATGTTCACCCGCAACGCCATCTGGATCGGGCGAACCCAGGGCGTCGGTGCCCTCACGGCCGATGAGGCGATCAACTACTCGCTTTCAGGCCCGATGCTCCGGGCGAGCGGCGTCGACTACGATGTCCGCAAGGACCGCCCCTACCTCGACTACGAGACCTACGACTTCGATGTCCCGGTCGGCGAGTACGGCGATATCTATGACCGCTATCGGGTGCGGCTGGAGGAGATGACGCAATCCAACCGGATCCTGGAGCAGGCTCTCGACCGGCTGAGCCGGCTCAAGGGCGCTCCCATCAATGTCTCCGACCCTCGCGTGGTGCTCCCTCCCAAGTCGCGCGCGATGAGTGACATGGAAGCGATGATCTTCCACTTCAAGCAGGTGATGGAAGGGGTGAAGCCGCCGGCGGGTGAGGTGTACATGGGAATCGAGAACCCCAAGGGCGAGCTGGGCTACTACATGGTCTCGGATGGCAGCAGCAAGCCGGTGCGCTGGCGAATCCGTCCGCCGTCATTTATCAACCTCGCCAGCCTACCCACCATGTGCGAGGGTTCGCTTCTGTCCGACGTAATCGCCATCAACGCCAGCGTGGATATCGTCATGGGAGAAGTCGACCGATGAGCTCAGGGGGACAGCGGGTCAGCGGGGCGGGTGCCCCCAGGGCGGGCGGGCAGCACGGCGCGGTTGCTGGGCATGGTACCGCCCCTGCGGAGGAGTATCGGCCTGTTTTCATAGGCCCCACTCGGTCCCGTCTGGAGCAGCTGTTCACCAAGTATCCCACCAAGCAAGCCTGTCTGCTGCCCGCGCTTTGGATGGTGCAGGAAGAGCGCGGCTGGATCTCCGAGCCGGCCATCGGTGAGGTGGCCGCGGTACTGGATCTCACCCCGGCGTACGTGAAGGGCGTGGTCACTTTCTATACCATGTACCACACCCATCCAGTCGGGCGACACTTCATCCAGGTCTGCACCACCTCGCCCTGCAACATCTGCGGGGCGGAGGACGTGATGAAGGCGTTGGTCCGGGAGACCGGCTGCGGCGAGCTCGGGGCCACCAGCCCGGACGGCCGATTCACCGTGATCGAGGTCGAGTGTCTCGGCGCCTGCGGATTCGCGACGCCGATCCTGATCGACGACGACTTCATCGAGAGCGTCACGCCCGACAAGGTCCCTGGCATCCTCCAGAGGTACAAGTAATGGGCTACCCACACCCCAGTCATCCCAAGGAAAACCCGGTCCTCTCGAAGCACTTCGGGGATCCCGAGGCCCGCTCGTACGACGGGTGGGTCAAGCGCGGCGGGTACGAGGGGCTGAAGAAGGTCCTCCGCATGACCCCTGAGGCCGTGGTCGAAGAGATCAAGACCTCGGGTCTTCGGGGCCGGGGCGGTGCGGGGTTCCCCACCGGACTCAAGTGGTCGCTCATGCCCAAGGCCGATGGCCGCCCGCACTACCTGGTCTGCAACGCCGACGAGTCGGAGCCGGGCACGTTCAAGGACCGGGAGATCATGCGCTGGACCCCGCATCAGATGATCGAGGGTTGCGCCATCGCGGCGTACGCCATCGGGGCCGAGCGCTGCTACATCTACATCCGCGGTGAGTTCACCGATGTCTTCCAAATCGTGCAGCAGGCCGTCGAAGAGGCGACGGCCAGAGGCACCCTCGGAGCCAATGTGCTCGGCAGCGGCAAACGGATCGAGATGATCCTGTGCCGCGGGGCGGGCGCGTACATCTGCGGCGAAGAGACCGCGATGCTGAACTCGATCGAGGGCAAGCGGGGCAATCCCCGGATCAAGCCGCCCTACCCGGCGCAGGCGGGCCTGTTCGGCATGCCGACCACGATCAACAACGTGGAGACCCTGGCGGCGGTGCCGCACATCGTCATGCGCGGGGGCGAGTGGTACAAGGGGCTCTCCCTCAATAACCCCAAGAGTACCGGGACCAAGCTGATCTCCGTCTGTGGTCACATCCAGCGGCCGGGCAACTACGAAGTCACCATGGGCACGCCGATGAAGGAGCTCATTTACGATATGTGCGGTGGGATGCGCCCCGGCCGAACGCTCAAGGCGGTCATTCCGGGCGGCTCCTCGGTGCCGATCATGAACGCGGCGGAAGCAGACGACTGCCTGCTGGATTACGAGGGCGTGGTGGCGAAGGGATCGATGCTGGGCTCGGCCGGGATGATCGTGATGGACGACACCACCGACATGGTCTACCAGATCTGGCGGCTGGCCCGCTTCTACGCCCACGAATCGTGCGCCCAGTGTACCCAGTGCCGCGAAGGCACTGCCTGGAGTGCCAAGATTCTGGAGCGGATCCTGGCCGGGAAGGGAAAGCAGGAGCACTTCCAGCTCCTGCTCGACCTCTCGGATAACATGACCGGCAAGACGATCTGCGTGCTCAGCGATTCCTGCGCCGCCCCGATTGTGAGCGGGATCCAGAAGTTCAGACATGAATTTGAGGCCTATATCCAAGGCGCGAGGGAGCCGGTCCTGGCCGCGGTGTGAAACGTCGAGGGTCGAGGGTCTAGGGTCCAGCGTGAGATCGCCGCTTGGCCGTAGACCCTGGACCCTAGACTCTAGACAGGAATGAAATGACTGAAGAACTGGTCACAGTGACAATTGATGGGATGCCGGTCAGCGTACCAAAGGGCACGACCATCATCGAGGCGGCCAAGCAGGCCGGCATCCTGGTGCCGCACTACTGCTACCACCCGTCGCTCCCGTCGCCCGCGCTCTGCCGCATGTGTCTCGTCGAGGTGGAGAAGGCGCCCAAGTTGTTGCCGGCGTGCGTCACCGCAGTGGCCGAGGGACAGGTGGTTCATGTGGAGAGCGAAAAGGCCAAGAAGGCGCGCGAGGGCGTGCTGGAGCTCCTGCTCATCAACCATCCGCTGGATTGCCCCATCTGCGACCAGGCCGGCGAGTGTGAGCTGCAGGACTACGTATTTCAGGAGGGCCGGTCCGGCACCCGCTACGCCGAATACGCCAAGCGGTACAGCCCG
>JBDTUV010000373.1:0-3183 GCA_040007575.1 Gemmatimonadales bacterium | reverse complement strand
AGCACGACGCTGGCGGGTCGGCGCTGGCCGATCGGCAGGTGCTTGTCGTCGTTGTGCAATTCCGAAAACTCCCGGGCCAGCTTGCGCAGCCGGGCGACAAACTGCGCGCTCGAGGCCGCCGAGAGCATGGCGTTGACCACGGTGATGAATTCATTGGCCCCGTCGAAGCGGGAGCGGAAATACTCCTGCTGCGCGCGGCTCATGAAATATTGCAGGATCGGGCCGTTCGGCAGCCAGGAAAAATTCGAAGCGACCCTGAGGCGGATGCGGTTATTGGGCAGCAGTTCCAGGAACCCCAGTTTGTCGAGCCTCAGCAACAGCTGGATGCATTCCGCCTTGGGAATGTCGTAGACCGCGAGCATCTGCTCCAGGGTCATATTGTTGAGCGTGCACACCGCGACCAGGAACAGCTTGGCGTTGCCGACCAATTCGCGTTCCTGCTCCAGCGTCAGGTGCGAAATGAAATTGCTCTCGCTATCCACTTCGCGCGCCAGCTCGGTCAAACCCAGGCCGGCGATCCGGCAGACCTGTTCGAAACGCTCCAGCGTGAAGTGACAGGACGCGAACATGCGCTTGACGCTGGCTTCGCTGAGCTTCAGCCCACGCGCGACCTGCGCGTAGGTCAGCTTCCTGGCCTTCAGCGAACGCTTGAGCGCTTCCACCACCGCGACGGTCTGCGACATGGCCCCTCCCCCGAAAAGCCCGAAAGTCTAAGCAGATGATACCGCGGGAAGCCGCGGTAGCAACGTCCGTCATGGCGCTTTCATGACATTGGACTGCACAGCACTATCGCGCCGCAAGTCAACGCAGGCGCCGCCAGTCAACGCAGTCGACCGCCAAGGGAGAAAAAAATGAAGACCCGCACGTTGTTCACCGCTTTCGCCAGCGCACAAACCCGCATCGATTCAACGCCCAGCGCAACACCGCTGCCTGCCCCGCGAACCGTCCTCGACGACAACGCGCTGCTCAATGCCCTGCGCAATAGCGCGACCGACCGCGATCAGATCATGCAGCGCCGGATCGGCCTGCTTTCCGACCAAGACACAGTCTGACCGTCTGTGCGGGCGGGACCGCAAGGTCCCGCCGCTTTGGCCGGCTTCCGTCCAGAAGCCGGCCTTTTTTTATGCCTGACTCCGTCCCCTGCAGTGCGCAGTGACGCATGGCGCTGCCGGCGCGGCTGGCTAATGCGCACGAGATGAGTTCCGAGGGGATTGTCGAACCGCTGCGGTTCGAATCAGATGACAAGACGAACTGGAGCGCGCGATTGGGGGACTTCGCGCGCTCGCAGTCAGCAAAGGGCTACTGTTATTCCCTGCCGTAATTCTTCGACGCTGCCGCCATGTTCTGGTCGTAATTCGACATGAATTTGACCGCATTCTTCTGGCTGCTGAAGCACAGCTTGGTGCCGCGGTCATTGACGAAATTGATCGAGCAGTCCGTCATGACCTTCTGGCCTTGCGACAGGCCGTAAGCACATTGCTCGCCGAACTCCCCACGACCGCCTTCATTGGCCATGGCTACGGATGCGCCGAGCAACAGGGCCCCGGTTACGAGTGTCGATAATGCACGCATGTTATTTCCTCCTTGAAAGTAAGCCTACCGAAGATGCGCACTACAAACTCTCTACGCGATGCGACCGGCTTTGGATGTTCTCAACAGCAAGTGGTGGGAACCTGAATCCTCGTTACGAGTTGCGCAGGCACCATCGGATCCGGCCGGGGAAGTGGGAGGGATTTAAAGGCCCAGTGAGGTGTAGGCAGCATTCGGGCGCTTAGGTTCAATGTACTGACCGGGACCATCGCCCGATTTTTATTCTTTATCGATGTTAATCAAGTGTCCTTTTGTAAACCCGCAACCCCACGGCCAGCACCACGGCGATGAACAACAAGATCGGCCAGAGGTTCTGGCCACAGGTCATAGAAGCCATTGCCGTTGAGCATCAAGCCGCGCACCAGCGACAGGAAGTGCGACCTCAAGATCCCGCCGCTTTGGCCGGCTTCCGTCCAGAAGCCGGCCTTTTTTATGCATGATCGCGACCCCGGAAGTCCGCAGCGACGCATGGCGCTGCCGGCGCCTGGATCTTGCGCAGAGGATGAGTTTCTTGAGGGAGGTTTATCGAACCGTTGCGGTTCGAATCAGATGACAAGAAGAACTGGAGCGCGTGATCGGGATTTCTCGCGCTCGCAGTCAGCAGAGAGTTGCTGTTAGTCCCTGCCGAAAGTCTTCTTCGCTTTCGCCATGTTCTCGTCGAATCTCGACATGAACTGGACTGCGTTTTTATGGCTGCTGAAGCACAGCTTGGTACCGCGGTCGTCAACGTAATTGATCTTGCAGTCCGTCTTCACTTTCTCTCCTTTGGTAAGGGCGTAAGCATCGTGCTCGTCGAACTCGCCGCGACCGCCGTCGGCCATGGCTGCCGATGCGCCAAGCAACAGGGCGCCCGTTATCAGGGTTGTCAATGCACGCATATTCATTTCCTCCATTGGTAGAGACTGCTGAAAAACAGGCACTGCTAACCTCACGCTCGCCGAAACCGGCTTGCGATGGATAATTGCGCCTGATATGTCATATGACAACCTCCTGGCACCCAAGTTTCCCCTCGATATTTATTGACGCTTGCGCGTCAGTCCAGCGTTCTCTTGTACACCTTCAGTCCGAGCAGCATCACCACCAGCGTGAACACCAGGATGGGCCACAGGCTCGGCCACAGGTCGACGAAGGCATTGCCCTTCAACATGAGGCCGCGCACCAGCTCGAGGAAGTGCGTCAGCGGCAGCACATTGCCGATCCACTGCGCCCACTCCGGCATGCCGCGAAACGGAAACATGAAACCGGAGAGCAGCATCGAGGGCAAAAAGAAAAAGAACGTCATCTGCATCGCCTGCAGCTGGTTGCGCGCCATTGAGCTGAACATGATGCCGAGCGTGAGATTGGCGGCGATGAAGATCAATACCACACCATAGAGCAGGCCGATATTGCCCTGCATCGGCACATCGAAAATGAAGCGCGCGGCCAACAGCACCAGCGTGACCTGGATCAGGCCGATCAGGATATAGGGCACGATCTTGCCGGTCATGACCTCGATCGGCCGCGCCGGGGTGGCGAGCAAATTCTCAAACGTCCCGCGTTCGCGCTCGCGCGTCATCGCCAGCCCGGTCATGAGCACCATGGTCATCGTAAGGA
>JBDTUV010000372.1:0-3204 GCA_040007575.1 Gemmatimonadales bacterium | reverse complement strand
CCCCTCGAGCGTGTTCTGGGGCCGGGCCGCCCCGGTGCTGAAGGTGAGCACCGCCCCCTCCTGGGTGCGGTTGTTTCTGAGGTCGGTCACTCCCGGGAGAAGCTCGACCCGATACACCCGGTTGGGCCGCCAACCTTCTTGCGGCTGGACGGTGATTCGGTTCCGACGCCACCTGACCTTGGGCACCCTGCTGCTGGGGGAAAGAATCACCAGCCGCTCGAGGCCGCCGGTGCCTTCACCCCGGTTAGGCGAGCCGCCTTCGGAGATCACTTCATCCCATTGAAACTCCGCAGCGCCCTTGAAGGGTGTCAGGCGGACAAAGGAGTCCGGCCGGGTGGCGATGAGCCTGGGCGGCGCCACATCCGGTGGGCCTCCCGGCGGCGGCTCGATGCGGGCGCACGCAAGCAGGGCAGCGGGGCAGATGGGCAGCAGGGCAGCAAAACCACGCCAACGTATACCGCTGCGTCTGCTGCCCCTATTGCGGCCCCGCGGCCCCGCGGCCCACCCGCCCGGAGGGCACCGGCCCCGCCTCACCCGCACCCCAACAGCTCCCGCTTCTTGACCAGCACGTCGCGCTGCTCCTTCCAGGTGGTAAGCTTCTGCCGCTCCCGGTGCACCACATCCGATGGGGCGCGGGACACGAACTGCTCGTTCCCCAGCTTTTTCTCCTGCGATTCCACCAGACGCAGCAGCCGGTCCGCTTCAGTGCCCAGCCGGCCGCATTCGCGCCCGATGTCGATCGCGTCGCCGAGCGGCACGAACACGGTGGTACGGTCGGAGAGCACGGCGTGTCCGCCTACGCGCTCATGGCTCTGGGCAAAGGAGAGCGCGGAGAGCTTGGCCAGGCGGATGATAGTGGCGCGCTCCTGCTCCAGCGTGGCTGAGGTCGCACCGTTGCTGCCGCTCACTACGGCGCGCACCACCTGGCCCGGCTGCACACCGTACTCCGACCGGATGGCGCGGACCGCCCCGATGAGCTCCTGGACCAGCCCGAAGTCGCGGAGGGCGGTCGAATCCTGTGCCCGCTGGTCCGGACGGGGCCAGGGAGCCACCGAGATCGAGGCAGTCTCGGGCCGGCCCGGAAACCGCCGCCAGAGCGCCTCGGTGATGAACGGCATCACCGGGTGCAGGAGGCGCAGCGCGACGTCGAAGGTCTGCACCACAACGGCTCGCGCCACATCGCCACCAGGCTGGTCGCCATACAGGCGGGGCTTCACCTGCTCGATATACCAGTCGGCGAGATCGCTCCAGATGAACCGATAGACGGCGCCAGCCGCCTCGTTGAGCCTGAAGCGTTCGTAGGCTTCCGTCGCCTCCACCACCGTGGCGTCGCAGCGGGCGATGATCCATTGGTCAGCGAGGGTGAGCTCCTCGCGGCGCACCACCCCGGCCTGCTGCCCGCCGAGCGGCCGGGTGGGGCCCC
The DNA here is from genome assembly GCA_040007575.1 of Gemmatimonadales bacterium. Classification (GTDB taxonomy): domain Bacteria; phylum Gemmatimonadota; class Gemmatimonadetes; order Gemmatimonadales; family GWC2-71-9; genus CAVVWJ01. The sequence goes on along the minus strand of JBDTUV010000372.1, from coordinate 1,781 downwards.
CGAGATTCGACAGGATGAAACGCCCTGCGTTCCACAGCTTGTTGGCGAAGTTGCGCGCCGGAGCGAACGTGGATTCGAGATCCTGAGGATCGAGGATGACGTCGGTCCCCACCGACATCCCCGAGATCAGGGAGTAGCGCAGGGCGTCGGCGCCGTAGCGCTCCACTACCTCGAGCGGATCGATCCCGTTCCCCAGCGATTTCGACATCTTACGGTGCTGGGTGTCGCGCACTACGCCGTGCAGGTAGATGCGGGTGTATGGCACCTTGCCCATGAAATGGAGGCCAGACATGATCATCCGGGCCACCCAGAAAAACAGGATGTCGGGCGACGAGACCAGGGTATGGCCCGGGTAGTACGTTGTCAGGTCCTTCGTCTGCTCCGGCCACCCCAGGCTGGAAAACGGCACCAGCCAGGACGAGAACCAGGTATCGAGCACGTCATCGTCCTGACGTACTGGACCGCCGCAGCCGGGGCAGACGGTCAGGTCGGTGCGGCTGACGCTGGTCATGCCGCAGCCTTCCGCATCGCAGTACCAGACCGGAATCCGGTGACCCCACCAAAGCTGCCGGGAGATGCACCAGTCACGGATTCCTTCCAGCCAGCTGGAATAGTCGTCGCCCCGGCGCTCCGGCACGAAGCGAAGCGTTCCGTCACGGTAGGCTGCCAACGCAGGACGCGCCAGCGGCTCCATCCGCACGAACCACTGGTCCGAGAGCCGCGGCTCGATCACGGTGGCGCAACGGTAGCAATGACCCACGGCATGACGGTGGTCTTCTACCCGCTCCACCAGGCCTGATGCTTCGAGCTCCGCCACCACCTGCCGCCGGGCCTCATACCGATCCAGTCCCTGGAACCGATCGGGAGCGGCCAGGCTGACGCGAGCCTCGGGCGTCATAACATCGATGGTCGGAAGCCGATGCCGCTGGCCGATCTCGAAGTCGAGCGGGTCGTGGGCCGGAGTGACTTTCACCGCGCCCGAGCCGAATTCGGGATCCACCGCGTCGTCCGCCACTACCGGGATGTTCCGTCCTACGAGGGGCAACGTCACCTCGCGGCCAACCAGGTGGCGGTAGCGCTCGTCATCCGGGTGCACTGCCACGGCGGTGTCTCCCAGCATGGTCTCGGGACGGGTCGTGGCAACGGTGAGATGGCCACTGCCGTCGGCCAGCGGGTACCGCAAATGCCAGATCTTCCCGTCCACTTCCTCTTTATCCACTTCCTCGTTCGAGAGGGCGGTGAGGCAGCGGGGACACCAGTTGATGATGTAGTGCCCGCGGTAGACCAGCCCTTCTTCGTACAACCGGACGAAGGTGTCCCGCACGGCGCGCGAGAGCCCTTCGTCCAGGGTGAAGTAGGTGCGGGACCAGTCGGCCGAGCTGCCGATGGCCTTGAGTTGCTCCAGGATCACCGGTCCAGTTTCGCGGACGTGGGCCCAGACCCGCTCGATGAACGCGTCGCGGCCCAGGTCGAAGCGGGTGAGCCCCTCCTGCGCGAGCAACCGCTCGACCACGTTCTGGGTGGCGATACCCGCGTGATCGGTGCCGGGAACCCACAGCGCCCGCCGTCCGCGCATGCGCTCGAAGCGGATCAGCACGTCCTGCACCGTATTGTTGAGACCGTGACCCATGTGCAGCACCGCGGTGACGTTGGGCGGCGGCATCTGGATCACGTACGGCTCGCCGGATCCGGGGGCGTGGGCCTCGGGCGAAAAAAGCCCGCGCTGGGTCCACCAGCGGTAGAGCTCGGACTCGATCGTAGATGGATTGTACTGCGGGGCG
>JBDTUV010000371.1:0-3210 GCA_040007575.1 Gemmatimonadales bacterium | reverse complement strand
CCTGCTTGACGACGTCGGTGGACGCGTCGAACAGCGTCATGAAGGAGACCGGGCCCGAGGCCACGCCCATAGTCGAGCGGACGATGTCGTTCTTGGGCCGGAGGCGGGAGAAGCTGAATCCGGTGCCGCCACCCGACTGGTGCACCAGAGCCATGGCACGGAGGGTGTCGTAGATGCCGCTCTTGCCGTTGGAAAGGGCGTCGTCGACCGGGAGCACGAAGCAGGCGGACAGTTGGCCCAAGGGCCGGCCGGCATTCATCAGCGTAGGCGAGTTCGGCACGAAGAGCCGGTTGGCCATCAGCCCGAAGAAATCCTGGGTCACCTTATCCACGGTCGCGTCCGACGCGCCGTAGCGGCGCTCCGGGTCCGCGACGGTGCGAGCCACCCGCTGGAACAGATCACGCGGGCTCTCGACCGGCACGCCGGTGTCGTCCTTGATCAGATACCGCTTCTCGAGGACGGTGATGGCATTGGGCGACAGCCGAACTGCGTCCCGTGGGGTGGACGATTTCATAGAACTCCCCGCTTAGAAAGGTATTGATCTCAGAGGGTCGAGCGTGTGCTCAGCACCAGCGACCGCCCCTGCACCGACCTTGTCCGCATCGCACTTCCAACCGAAACGGAAGGCCAAGCTAGGCCCGTTACCGAACCGGGACAATACCATGAAAAACAGCCGAAACCACGGTCAATCTCGCTTCCCACATCACAAATATAGCCCTGGTGACAATGTGGAAGAAGTGGATTGATGGGGACAACAGGCCGGAAAGGTCGGGAAAGGCGGGAAGGCCGGGAAAAGGGCGTAAGGAAGCACCCTAGGTCACCAACGGATACCGTCCCTCGCGGTGGGCTCGAGCCTCCTTGACGTAATGGCTCCAGGTCGCGGCCGCCCGCTTGGCCAGAGCGGCGTCCACTGGCCGGATAATGCGTCCGGGAACTCCCATGACCAGCGAGCCGGGCGGTACCTGCATCCCCTCCGGCACAACCGCACCCGCCGCAACGACGCTGCCGGCGCCGATCCTCACGCCGTTGAGCAGCAGGCTCCCCATGGCGATCAAGCAGTCATCCTCGACGATGCAGCCATGGAGGACCGCGCGGTGCCCCACACCCACCCGCCGGCCCACGGAGCAGGGCACGCCGGCATCCACGTGCACGATGGTGCCATCCTGAATGTTCGATTGAGCGCCGATGACGATCGGTGCCATGTCGCCCCGGAGCACGGCACCGTACCAGACGCTGGCATCTTCACCGATAGTCACGTCACCCATGACCGCGGCGGTGGAGGCGATGAAAGCTGTGGGGTGGATCGACGAAGGGCGCATGTCGTGCGCCGCTACTGGTCCTGGGCCGGCGGGAAGAGCATCTGGGTCCAGGCTTCGACCGGCGCACCGTCCTTCAGGGCAGGGTGCCAGGTCACGGTCCACACAAAGTTCCGCACCTCGCGCTCGTACGCGGGATCGTCAGACGGGCGGAGCCGCCTGATGTCCACCGTGCGCCCCTCGGCCGATACCTTCACCCAGAGAAGCGAGGGGCGGGGCGCCGGCTGCGCGTCGGCCGGAACGGTGACGAACGGCGGATTGACCGGCTTGGGACGCTCGTTGAAGCAGGAGCCGTCGGCGTTGTATCCCGGACCTGGAAGACATCTGGCGTCTGCCCGCGTCTCCCGTCGCGTAGCAGGCGCGGGCGCGCCAAGCTGCGTGAGCTGAGGCGTCAGCTCCTGTAGCTGGCCCGGCCGGACCACGATCGTGTCGGAGAAGAAGTTGTACCGTGGGGCCGAGATGGCGAGTGCATGCGGGCCTGGTGTCAGGCGGGTCAATGCCTGAGTGACCGGCTTCTCATCGATCAGGACGGTTGAGCCGCGGGGGAGTCCGATGAGCCGAATGCCGCCGCTATCCACCGGCCCGGTGACGTCGTTGGACCCTGCGACGTCGGCCGGCGGCGTCAACGCCGGAGGAGACGAATCACGCACCGCCGCCGGAGGCGTTACTGCCGCCGGAGCCGGCGCAGTATCTCCGGGAACAATCGGTGTCTGAGCTTGCGGTGGATCGGAGGGAGGAAGCGAATCGCGGGCTGGTGCCGAATCCGCCGGGGTATTTATGGCACCCGGCGCGAATCCTCGCGCCTTGTAATAGTAGAACGCGCCCCCGGCTCCACCCAGCACCGCAAGCAGCACCCAGAGCCAAGCCCATGAGGAGGCGCTCGGCCGCATGGCCATCGAACGGTCGGCCACCCTGCGGGGGACGTCGCGCCGCTCCAGCGGGGTGAGTCGACGGTTGACCAGGGGCGAGTCCATCGGCGTGGTCGGCTGACTCAAGATCGGCGGCAGCGCCCCGCTCTCTCCCACCGCGGCGCCGGTCCCCGCTACCCCCGCGGCGCTACCAACGAACGTGGCCACCGATGAGCGCACGGCACCCGGGGCGGCAATCGGGTGTCCCCGGAACGAAGCCACCAGCTCCTCGCAGCTCTGGTACCGGTCGAACGGATCTTTCATCAGCATTCGCTTGATGACCTCGAAGATCCGCCGCTCGTCGGCCGTCACCAGGCTGGGCGTCGGAATCGGCTCGGTGATGTGCTTGTAGCCGATGGAGAAGCTGTCCTCGCCGTCATAGGGCACCGCACCGGTCAGGCACTGATATGCCACCACGCCCAGGCTGTAGATGTCGCTCCTGCCGTCGATGGCTTGGGCCCGCGCCTGCTCCGGGCTCATATAGTGAGGTGTCCCAATGGACATCCCGGTGCCGGTGAGCTTTTGTCCCGAGGCAGCCTTGGCGATGCCGAAGTCGGTCAGCACGCTCTGCCCGTGCTCGTCGAACATGATGTTGTCGGGCTTGATGTCCCGGTGCACAATGCCCCGCTGGGCCGCGTAGCCGAGCGCGCTTCCCGCCTCGGAGAGCAGGCGCCGGATCTCCGGTGGGGTGAGCTTCTTCCGAGTCCCGAGCACGGTGGAGAGCGAGCCGCCGCGCAGGAACTTCATCACGAAGTAAATGACCCGACCTGCACGACCGACCCGGTAAATCGAGATGATGTTGGGGTGCTCCAGCTGGGCGGCGGTGCGAGCCTCGCGCTGGAAGCGCTCGACGAACTCGGTGTCGAAGGCGAGGGAAAAAGGCAGGACCTTGACGGCAACCTCGCGCTCGAGCTGCCGGTCCTTGGCCCGGTACACCATCCAGGCTCGGCGTGAAGCTCCGGACGCCACGCTGTTCGAGTGCTACC
>JBDTUV010000370.1:0-3213 GCA_040007575.1 Gemmatimonadales bacterium | reverse complement strand
GGGATGCGTGGGCCGGTCATATTTCCTCCATGCCGCGAAGGTGGAACTACGGTTAAAAGCCCTCTCGTTTAGCGTGAACTGCCTCGGACTCCGTGGACCTGGACGAACTTGTTGGACGCAGTTTCCCCTGGTCCTGCACAAACCTGGTGTTGGTACTGCTTAGTGTGTTGCGCGCTTCGTTGCCGGCTTCTTGGCCGGCCCTGCGACTTTCTTGGCCGGCGCCGCCGGCTCAGGACCCTTCAACACGAACGTGGCGCGGGCCTCTGTGCCCTTTACCGCCGCCACAAGTGTGCGCTCTCCAACCTTGGAGCCCGGCGTCCAGCGGGTGTGCGCGCGACCGCGCGCATCGGTCATCACCCGAGCCGGACTGACGCTGCCGAACTTGGTGCTGAACACCACCGGCTGATCGGCCACGGGGTTGCCGTAGGCGTCGGTCAGGTCGGCGTCCAGTGACTGCACCGCGCGGTGGGCCGTGCCCGCCTTCGGTTCCACAAAGGCCAGATTGGCCGGTGCCGCGGGACGGGCCCGGGCCGAGATCTCCACCGGGCGATCGATCCCCTCCACTCGCACCGTCATGCGGTGCAACCCGGCGCTGCGTCCCAGGGTCCAGGACACCAGGACCCGGCCGGTCGAGTCGGTCGTCGGGATGCTGTCGTCCACGCTGCCGTGCGTCGGCAAGAGCGTAACAGGCACTCCCGCTACCGGATTCTTGGCCCGATCGAGCACTCGCAGCTCCACCAACGGCTTCAGCACCTTGCTCACCGAGCCTTCGCGCTTGGCGACGGCGACGAGTGCGACGGTTGCAGCACGCCCAGCCTGGGCCGTTGCTCTGACTACGAACCGGGGCACCGCGCGCGGGCTCCCGACCTGTACGTAGGCCCGCTGGCCTCCCGACTTGGGTCCCATGGTCCAACGAGCCCGGGCCTCACCCAGTGAGTCGGTTCGCGACTCGGATGCCACGATCTTTCCGTCGTCATCCGCCGACCACGTCAGCGGAACATCTCCCAGTGCCACGCCGCTCGAATCCGTCACCCGGACGACTACGGGCTCCGGCAGCGCTCCGCCGGCAGGCCCCTCGAGCTTTTCGGTCACCTGCGCCAGGCGGGTGTTGGCACCGACAGGCTCGGCTTCCGCGGTGACGACTGTGTGGCTCGCCACTCCTTCGGCGCTGACCGCTAGGGACTGACGCCCTGGCATCCCGCCCAGAGTCCAAGTCGCTCGGACGATGCCTTGGGCATCGGAGGTGCCGGACTGGGGGTCCGTCTCCCCCGCGCCTTCCGGGAGGATGAACCGTACCGGGACGCCTTCGATCGGCCTGCCGCTGCGCGAAACGACCTGCACCGCTACCGGGTTGGCTACTCGCCGTCCCGCGGGCGCTCGCTGCCCGTCGCCGCCCAGCAGCGTCAGGGACGAGGGCACCGGATACACTTCGGCCGGCAGCTGAGTAACCAGGCCCTGGTATATCGCGGTGAAGGTCGTCCGCCCAGGGGCGGTACCCGTCACGCTTCCGAGGCTGTCCACCGCGGCCACCGACGCATCGGCGGAACGCCACCTGACCGCCAGGCCGAGAATCTTCTGCCGCCGCGCGTCAGCCACGTACGCCACTGCCTGGCCGCGCTCCCCTTCGGGCACCCGGAAGATCGAGTCGCCGACGATGCGGACCTCGGCCGGCACTTGCCTCACCACCACGTGTGCGGTGGCCACCTTCCGGCCGACCGTGACCCCGATGGCGGCTGTTCCCGCGCTCCGGGCGACCACAGTTCCAGCGCTGTCCACCGAGGCCACGACTGAGTCGCTCGTGGTCCACGCGGTCGGTGCCCCCAGCAACGCATTACCGCGGGGGTCCGTGGCGGTGACGGCCAGGTTGATCGTGTCGCCGATCGAGCTGGCAGTATCCAACGCCGGAGTGACGCCCACCCACCGCACTGCTGCGAGCCCGCTGACTGCTACCGAGTCAGGATCGAACTTGGCCTTGATCGAATGCGTGTAAGACAGGATCGACACCAGCCCGGCACCGGCCGAGATCACGCCGGCCCCCCACCGCCAGGCGTGGTTGATCAAGCCATGCGGGCGAAGAGCTGGGTTGGTATCCGGCCTCGTTCCGAGCACGGGTCCGGTCTTACTCCATCCGGTCACAGAGTGGTACCCTTTCCTCTCCAGCCATCTCGCCGTCCCCGTCGGTGCGAGGGAACAAAGTCGCTTTCAGCTTGCCTACGAATACCACACAGCTCCGTCCCGGGCGCGCCTTGTGGGTGGCCTTCGCGCGCCAGCCATCCGGCGTGACATTGAGGATCTGGACTTTGACATCCGATCCTGGATTCACCCGCAACGCCTCCACCGAGCTAGCGAAGCCCGGGTGCGTCGCGCGGTACTTGTCCTGGGCCGCCACGACGTCCCTCAGTGTGGACTTGAGGATCGACGCCGGGGTCGCCTGCCACGCCGCGTTCGCGCTCTGAGCCGTCGCCGCGTGGGCAACACCGAGGCTCAGAACGACCATGAGACCGTAGATGGGTCGAGCTCGATCCATAGTTCCTCCCTGCATCGGACCGGCGCAGAGGAGTGGCGAGCGGCAAGCAGCGTACGACGCCGCAGAGATGAGACACCTCACTGCACCGTGCACCACGTGCCGCTCGCCCCTTAGCCCCGCGTAACGCGACGCCTTGAGGTATTCCTATTCTCGGAAGGCGGATAGGTTCTCACAAGTCATAGGAATGCGACGGTGTCAAACAGTGGTGCGGCAGGATTTTGACTTAAATGCGGGGAATCAGGTAACTGCCTCCCTGGTGCGTTGATGCGGCGCCGCAAGAAATTGCAGAGTGATTTTGGAGCGTGGTCACATTAGACGGTACTTCGGCCCGCTCCCGCCTTCCCGCGGGGTCCACCGAGGACCGAGCACATCGGTCGCCTTGCAATCCACACAGTTGGGTGCGTTCACCCGGAGCTCGTTTCCCACCCGTTCGTAGACTCCCGCCGGGCAGACGTGGGCATAAAAGTCGGCTACCTCAGGAGCAATATCCTTGCCGACCAGCAGGTGCGAGGGGATCGTGTCCCGGGTGGCGTTTCCCGACCTGAAGACCGCGTCCAATTTGCCGAAGGTGAGCACGTTGTCCGGTGCAAACGGCCGCTCGGGCGTGACGGCGCGGGGGGCCGAGGCGTCCTCCTGCATGTCGATCTTGCCACCGGGAAAGCGTCCGCCCGTCAGGGTCATCAGTC
>JBDTUV010000369.1:0-3223 GCA_040007575.1 Gemmatimonadales bacterium | reverse complement strand
CTCTCGCCCAGGATGCTTCGCGCCGCCGCCTGACCCTGGCGCTGGGCCACCACCCAATGCTCCACCCGGATGCGCTCCCCGGTGTGGGGATCCGGCCAGCGCGCAATGTCGCCCGCGGCGTAGACGCCCGGAGCGCTGGTCTGGAGCCGCTCGTCCGCCAGCACGCCGCGATCGATGGTCAGCCCCGCACGCTCTGCCAGCTCGATGTTGGGCCGGACGCCGATACCGGCCACGACGAGATCCGCTGGGATGCGAGTCCCGTTCTCCAGGGTAACGACGCCTCCGTCGATCCGGCTCGCCTTCTGGCTCAGATGAAAGGTGACGCCATGCTCTTCATGGAGCCGGCGAATGAAGTCGCCCAGCTCCGGTCCCATCACCCGCTCCAGGGGCCGCGCGTCCGGCGCCACGACGTGAACCTCCAGCTGGCGCGCCCGCAGGGACGCGGCCACCTCGAGACCGATGAAGCTGGCGCCGAGGATGACCGCACGCTTGGCCTTCCCCGCGGCCGCGACGATCGCCTTGCTGTCGGCGAAGCTGCGCAGGTAGTGGACCGCGGGTTTGCCCCGTTCCATCTCGGGTTGAAGCCGAATCGGCGTGGCGCCGGTGGCGAGGAGAAGCGCACCGAACTCCACGGTACTGCCGTCATCCAGGCGAATGCGACGGGCCTTCGGCTCGATCACCGCCACCCGGCGGTCATGGACGATCTTGATGTCCCGCTCCCGATAGAACTCCGGCGGATGCAGCGGGATCCAATCCTCGGAGGCCGTGCCCGCGAGGTAGTCCTTCGAGAGGTTGGGCCGGTCGTAGGGCGCGTCTGGATCAGGGTCGTACAACGTCAACCGACCCTGGTAGCCCTCACGTCTCAGGGTTTCGGCCGCACAGTCACCCGCCGCACCGGCGCCGACGATGATCACGGAATCCGGCTGAGAGCTCCCGCGCTTGGCAGGGGCACCGCCGCTCTTTGGCTTCGGGGCCTTCCCAGTGACATAGACCTTGCCCGCCCGCTGTTCCACCTGCCAGCAGGTCAAATCGTTGAGCGCGGGAGGACGGAGCGCCTTACCAGTTCGGAGGCTGAAGCAGGCGTGGTGCCATGGGCATCGGACCGTATCGCCGACCACGAGCCCCTCGGGCAGTGGCCCGCTGTAGTGGCTGCAGACGGCGCCGATGGCGAACCACTCTTCTCCCTGGTGGATCAGGAGCACGGCCTTCCCGCCCGCGTGACCGGCCAGGGTGCCCCCGTCAGGGATCTCCGCGATCGGAATGCCCGCCTCGAGGTTCGGCCCAGTCGGCGCTGCGTCTTCGCTCATGCTCCCTCAGTCGCAGTCATAAAGGACCTAGAGATCTGGTAGTGTCGCCTTGCGCCCGCGGTTCTGCTGCTGGAGCCAGACGTAGAGCGGCTCGAAGTACTCCACCATCGCCTTCCCATCGAGCTCGCGACCAGTCGTCTCGCGGAGCACCTCTCGCCACGGGCGGGTGGCGCCCGGAGCCATCAGACGCGTCAGGAAGTCGCCGACCTCCCGGTGGCCGTAGTAGTCGGTGTCGTGCGGGTCCTGATGCAGGATCTGGCGGGCGATGTGGTCATGCAGCTGAAACAGCAGCGCGTAGGAGAGCGCATAGTCGTAGTACTGCGCGGGATCGTCGTTGATGTGGGTCTTGGTGAGTCCATCGGCCCAACGCTCGTCTCTGGGCGATGGCGGAACGATGCCCTGATAGTGCCGGGCGAGCCCCCACCATTTTGCATTGAAGCTATCCGCGGGCAGGCGCTCGGCGTAGAGCGCGTGCTCGAAGCGGGTCATGGTTCCCGCGGCGAATGGAATGAAAACGACATACTCCAGCGCCTCCTGGAGCAGCTGCGCCATGCTGTCCACCTGAGCGTTCGGCGGCACCAGGCTCCGGCCGGCAAGGAAGCGGCGCTGCAGCGAAGCCAGCCCGATCATCGAGCCGATCCCTTCGTGATAGGCGCGATTGGCGCCCTGCCTCAGCACCGCAGGAACCTCAGGCCGGCTGTAGCTCATATAGTAGTACACGTGGCCCAGCTCGTGGTGGGTCGTCCCATACCAGTCGCGATTGGGCTCGACGCTCATCAAGGAGCGGACGTCCCGGTCCAGATCCATGTGCCAGGCAGACGCATGGCTGTTTTTCTTGTAGCGGGCGTTGACCGGAGCCGGATACAGGGATGACCTCTCCCAGAAGCTCGACGGCAGAGAATCGAAGCCTATGCTCCGGTAAAAGGCCTCTGCCTGCCGCACCACCCACTCGGCGGAGCGGGGAGCAAGTGCGGCGTTTACATCGAGGCCTTTCACTTCGACCAGCGAGCTCCAGTCCTGGCCCCATCGGTTGGGGAGCCAGTGCGCCGGAAGCTGGTCCGGCACCGGCACTCCGTACCGCCTGGCCAGCTCGTAGCGAGCCCAGGTGTGCAGCTCGCGGTAGAGCGGCCTGAGCTCGCGGATGATCTGATCGTTGAGCCGGAGCATCTCATCCAAGCTCATGCCGTAGTCGGAAACCTGATAGCTGAAGTAGTCAGGATAGCCCAGCGAGCTCACCACCTCGTTGCGCAGCTCCCGAAGACGCAGCATGCCAGGCTTCACCACCGGGCCTACTTCCTTCGAGGCTTCCCAGGCCGCGAGCCGCGCAGGCAGCCGGCGGCTGATCCGCAGCGAGTCATCGATCGCATTGGCGGAAACCGGCTTCCGGTTCAGCTTGAACTGAAAGCCATAGAGCTTCTCGGTCTGCGCCGCTTCGGCGGCAATGCGCTCCGCCACGACAGCCGCCGCCGAGGCGGGCTTCTCCGCGGCCTGGTAGAGCATCACGTCGAGCTGGCGCGCCTGGAGCGGGCTCAGCCGGTCGCGATCCTTCAGGTAGCCCTGGATTCGGGCGATGTTCTCGTTGCTGCCGACGAAGCGGGCCAGGGCCTCGTTGGCCCGGCGGGTTCGAACCGAGTTGGTGGAATCACCCTCGACGATGTGGGTGTTGGACTCCCACTCCGCCAGCGCGCTCGCATGGCTCAGCCGCTGGAACTCCCGGTCATACTCCGAGAGGTAGGCGTCGAGCTTGGCGTTGGCGGATTGCGATGTACCGGACCGACAGGAGAGGAGGATCAGAAGACCCAGGAAACGGAAGCGAGATTTTGGCATGGGACGAATGTGGAGGGTCGAGGGTCTAGAGTCTAGAGTCTAGAGTCTATTCTCACCTGAGCTCTAGACCCTGGACCCTAGACTCTGGA
>JBDTUV010000368.1:0-3245 GCA_040007575.1 Gemmatimonadales bacterium | reverse complement strand
TCAGTGGCATCGGGAATGCCTACTCCGATGAGATCCTGCACCGTGCCCGGCTCTCGCCCCTCGCGCTCACCCGCAAGCTGAGCGAAGTCGAGACCGAGCGGCTGTATCAGGCAACCCGCGCCACGCTCGAGGAGTGGATCGTGCGGCTGCGGGACGAGGCAGGTGAAAATTTTCCCGAGAAGGTGACCGCGTTCCGGCCGGAGATGGCGGTGCACGGCCGCTACCAGCTTCCGTGTCCAGACTGCGGCACACCGGTGCAGCGCATCCGCTACGCGGACAACGAGACCAACTACTGCGCTCGCTGCCAGACCGGCGGCCGCCTCCTGGCGGATCGCGCGATGTCGCGGCTGCTCAAGGAGGACTGGCCGAGGTCGATCGACGAGGTGGAATGAAAATGATCTCTCGACCCTAGACCCTCGACCCTTGACCCACTAAACTTCCGCGACTCTTGGAGGCCATAGATGTTCGCCTTTCTGCTCACGCTGCTCATAATCGACGGGCTCCTGCTCTCTGTGGTCGTGCTGCTCCAGGCGGGGCAGGGCGGGGGGCTCGCCTCAATGGGTGGAGGCGGCGGCACCGATACCGTTCTCGGTGGTCGCCAGGCCGTCACCATTTTGACCAAGCTCACCTGGTGGTGCGGCGGGATCTTCCTGCTACTTTCCCTGGTGCTCTCCCTTGTCCCCCGCGGCGCAACCTCGAGCGCGATTCAGGAGAAGCTCCGGGCGGCCACGCCCGCCGAGCCGAGGCAGGCTCCGTTGCCGCTAGGCGCGCCAACCCAGCCGACAGGGCAGGCGCCAGGAGCAGCACCCGGCGCGGCTCCGCAGCCGGCCCCCGTGCCTGCCGGCCAAACCCCGGCGCCAGCGGCTCAGACTCCGGCCCCTCAGCCGAAAAAGTGAATCGGGCGTTCGTGTTGCTCGAGGACGGCAACTGGTTTGCCGGGACCAGCGCACGACCCATCGATCCTGCATTCGGCGAAGTTGTCTTCACCACGAATCTCACCGGCTACCAGGAGACGTTCACCGACCCGAGCTACATGGGTCAGATCGTCGTCATGACGGCGCCGATGATCGGGAACTACGGGATCAACCCCGAGGATTCCGAGTCCGATCGCCCCCAGGTGACCGGTGTAGTGGTTCGTGAGCTCTCCCGTCACTCCTCGAACTGGCGCTCCACTCAGAGTCTGGACGAGTGGCTCGCCGCTGCCGGTGTGCCGGTGCTGGAAGGGATCGACACCCGCCGGCTGACCCGCCATCTGCGCGAGCGCGGCGCCATGCGCGGCGTGGTCGCCCAGGGGAAAGAGCCCACCAAGGAGCTCACCGCTCAGCTACTGGCCTCGCCTTCGATGGAAGGGCTCGACCTGGCGTCCCGGGCGACGGTCGGTCAACGCCATAGCGAAGGGGCAGGCCCTCATGTCGTCGCATACGACTTCGGCATGAAGCGCAACATCGTGCGGATGCTGGTGCAGGCGGGCTGCCGGGTTACCGTGGTGCCGTCGACCACTTCTGTGGCGGCGGTTCGCGAGCTAAAGCCAGACGGTCTCTTTCTTTCCAATGGTCCGGGGGACCCTGCTGCCGTCCGCTACGCGCTCGACACGATTCGTCAGCTCTCCGGGGCCGGTCTCCCCACCTTCGGCATCTGTCTCGGGCACCAGCTGGTGGGGCTGGCCTACGGTGGCGCCACCGCCAAGCTGCCCTACGGTCACAGAGGCGGAAATCACCCGGTACGCGACGTCCGAACCGATCAGGTGCTCATCACTACCCAAAACCATGGTTTCGCTGTGGTTGGCGATGCAGACGGCGTTCCCGGAGCGCCCGCCCTCGAGGTGACGCACCTCAATCTGAACGATGGGACCATCGAAGGGATTCGCCATCGCGAGCTCCCGCTCTTCGCAGTGCAGTACCATCCCGAGGCCGCGCCGGGGCCCCACGACGCCCTTCCTCACTTCGCTGAATTCATGGCTTCGCTCGGAGCGGGAAGAGCTTCAAAGCCCCAAGCCCTTGACAGATAAGGGTTAAGCTCATAGAATCGGCCATGGGAGGCCCCTGCTGCGCTCATTGTCTGTAACCCTTCTGGGGGATGCATGACCAAGGCCGATCTCGTAGAACAGGTAACAGCCTCCATCGCCCGCACCGCGGGCCCCATGATCTCCAAGAAGGACTGCGCCCGAGTAGTGGACGCGTTCCTGGAGGCAGTCAAGGAAGCGCTCAAGCAGCAGCACAACATCGAGGTGCGCGGTTTCGGCACCTTCAAGATCCGCCGGCGGAAGACCCGGATGGCGCGGAACCCGCGCACCGGTGATCCGGTCGAGGTGGCCGCTCGCCCCGTCCCGGTATTCAAGCCCAGCAAGGAGTTACGCGCGCTGGTGGCGGATGAGACTTCGGAGGCCGAGCCAGCCCAGGGGATGTAGGCGTCCGGCTGGTTGGCTGGTCGTAGGTCCAGGTCGCCCGGGTGCAAACCCCGGGCGACCTTTCCGTGTCGGAGCAGCGCGGTTTCCGGCGGCCCTCGTAGGCGGTAACTTTCATGCATGCCAACCACGGCCGCTCCGACCCTCACAGTGCGTGTGCTCCTTTTCGCCAGCTACGCCGACACGTTGGGCTTCGACGCGGTCGACCTCAGCTTCGAGGCTCCTGCTACGGTAGGTGACGTGCTCGCCCGACTGCGTGCGCTTCCCGGCGGAGAGCGCCTACCCCCCCGACCGCTCTGTGCACTCAACCTCACCCACGTCAGGTCCGATGCCCCCCTCTCCGGAGGAGACGAGCTGGCCATTCTGCCGCCACTCGCCGGAGGATGATCGTGTACCTGACTGAGTTACCTCTCGATCTCGGCGCACTGCTCGACTCGGTGCAATCCCCGGAGCGGGGCGGCGTAGCCTGCTTCCTCGGCACGGTGCGGAATCACCATGGCGGACGCGAGGTGCTCCGCCTGGAGTACTCCGCCTATGCGCCGATGGTCGAAGCCGAGTGCGCCCGGATTGTGGCGGAGGCGGAGTCACGCTGGCAGGTCGCGGTTGCGCTGCGACATCGCATCGGTCGGCTGGAGATCGGCGATGCAGCCGTCGCGGTAGTAGCCGCGTCCGCGCATCGGGATGAGGCCTTCGTCGCCTCCCGCTATGTCATTGAGGAGCTCAAGCGCCGAGTGCCGATCTGGAAGCGGGAGGTGTATGCCGACGGGACGGTAGAGTGGGTGGGGCTGGCGGGCAGCGGGGCGGCGGGGCAGCGGGGCAGCAGCGTCGTGAATGCGGCCGT
>JBDTUV010000367.1:0-3260 GCA_040007575.1 Gemmatimonadales bacterium | reverse complement strand
AAAAACTGGACGATACGGTCGGCGCGGGCGTCGAACCCGTCTACCCCTTTCCAGAGGACGGGCGTGTCCGCGAGTGGGCCATGCTGGGGAACGTTGAATGTAATGCCCATGGTTGCGAAGGACATGCGGAAGCAGTTGATCACCTGCGCGTTGCCCATGTCGTACCCGATCGTTGCAACGACCTGGTGTGGGGCACCGGTCACCGGCCGTTCCTTGTGGGTGCGGACAAGTGGTGCCGGAGGATCGAGCGTCATGTCGACCTCGAGCAGCAGGTAGGCCATCAAGAATTGGGCTAGATCGAGGACTAGCTGAGCGTTGCCTACGGCGTTCCCAAGCCGCCCGGCACCAGCCAACCCTTTGCCGTCCAAATACCCGGCCAGCGCGCCAATGGCTAAAGAGATCTCGTTCTCTGCCAACGTGACGACCAGGTCCTTCGTTTCGCTGTGCGTACAGGGCGGTGAGCTGGCCTGATATGCCCTGGACAGCACCGCTGGAGGCATCCACGCAGCCAATGTGCCGCCACCGGTGGCTGCCGTGGAGACAGTAACGATGTCGCTCGCGATTCGCCGAAGCACGAGCTGCAGCTGAAGGCCGTCGAGGGCTACTTCAGCTGGATCGGTAACGGTGAGTGGGTCGATGCCGTCGCGTTGGCGGCCCAGGGCGCCGATCAACTGCGCCCAGAAACGCGCCGCTGGGTCATCAGATGTTGCGGACGCGTGGAGATCCGCCAGCAAGAGGTCTGCGATCGACTCATCGCCCAGCGAGGGATCGAGGGCTGTGAGAGCTTCGCCAAGGTCAGAGAGCATCAGGCCGCTGCGTCGGCCGGCATCGAGCGCAGCAAGCATGTGCACCTGCCACGCTTGTACGGCAACGCCATTGGCATTGCCCGCGACCTGGGCCCCGCTGTCATCGACGACCGGTATGCCCGACTCCAGGAACGCCGTAATCATGGCAGGCAAGACTTCCGCCGGGGAACCGCCTACGAGGGTTTGTGCCAGAGACTGGGCCGCAAGGTCGCGATCACCCGCCGGTAACGACGCAGGCGCAGGGAGCTGTCCGAAGTCGGCCGGGGGAAGGCTCTCAAGCGGAGTGAGGGTTGCCTGGCTGGGCCCCACCGTTTCTGTCGGTGTTGATGGCGATGTGGTGGCGGCGGGCGACGTGCAGCCGATCAGGGCGGTGAGCAGAAGAACGCAGAGACCGGCAAGTTTCATGACCGCCTAGGTCCGGCTGGCTTAGTCGCGCCCGCCGATTATCCACCCTCTGTAAACCTCATCTGCCAGGCGAGAGGCGGGTTGGTAGCCCCTCCCGATTCACCTCAGGCGACGCGGACGCGACCGCGATCAAGGTGCTCTATACGTCGCTCTGAAAGGCGGCTTCCACAGACGCCTGACCAGCCGTCCACTCGGAGCAGGAAGTCGGGATGACCGACCCATCGGCCGTGGCGAGCCAATACCAGAGCCCGGCACAGCCGTGGAGCTCGTCGAGGCCTAGCAGGGGTTCGGGTCGCTGGCGTCTGGTAAGCGGCGGACAGCCGGCCAGGCCTCTCCTCTGTCAGCTAGAGGCCCGGAAGCCTTCGATGCTCGGACCTGGCGGCTGCGCGGAGGGAGGCGCCGCTCAATAGGTGGCCTGGACGGTGACCTCGGCATAATCCTCGCCAGTTTGATTTCCGTCCAGATCGTGGTCGTCGCGGTAGTAGTACGTGCCGTCGACCAAAGTGACGTCGAAGTCCACTGTGGTGTGGCCCGACACCGTTGCCGTGGAGTTGTTCTCCTCGCAACCGGGTATGGAATAGGTGTAAACGAAGTCCGGGCCGTAGCGTGGCGTTCCGGTGAACTGGACCCGGATGGTGCCGTCCGAGTTGACCTCGAACACTCCCTCGTAGGACACGTCCCATTCGACAGAGGCGCTGCCGGTGGCGAGGGGGCATTCCGTGGGGGCCGCGTATGAATAGTCACGGTCGAAGGACTGGCTACCCTGCCCTTCGAGACGATTACCGCCGACCGCGACCAGATTGAAGAACAGTTGGGTGATCTGCGTGTCGGTCTCGACGTAGCCGCCGCCTGAATCTGTCGTGATGTCCCGATGAATGACGTAGCTGCCCGTCACGCCCGATAGAGCGCCGGCCACCTCTTCGGTGTAGTACTCGTTGCACGCGTCCGGTTCGCTGAAGTTGCCCGCGAAGTCGAGGGCCTCGCCGCAGATCTTGATGACCGCGGGCGCGTCGTCCGGGACCGTGTAAGTGGCCTGCGACGTGAGGCTCCACTGCTTGTTGCCGCAGGGCTGGGCCGATCCGGCGGTGGATCGGATGACGTCCCCGATCTGACCCCCCGGCCTGGCCAGGAGCTTGAATGTATTAAGCCCTTCCTGCCACGTTGCAAAACCGTGCTCAAGCGCGGTCGCGTCGAGGGCGATCTCGTCCCCCGGCTCGACATGGCTCCTGTTAGGCGGATCGGAGTTGATGGTGACGTCGGGCGGGGTTTCGTCCGGGCCCAGGACGGTAAGTATTTGCTCGCCGGCGATGCTTTCGCTGCTCTCACCTTCGAACAACGAGACGCTGAACTCCGCCTCGGTGCCTGGAAGGTCCGAGCCTCCGGGGTGGGCACAGGGGTTGAAATCGAGCTCCGTGGAAAGGCCTCCGACGTGCTCAAAGGAGACCGTGCGCGTGCTCCCTCCCATCATCGCCCGGGCTTCCACCCTCCCGTCGCCACCCGGCAGGTCCGTTCGGACGACGATTGTGATCCTTGGGAAGTAGTAGTCGACCGGCGAGTCGAAGACCATCAGCTCCACGGCGGCGTCGCTCTCGGAAGCTTCGGAGAAAGGGGTGTTCACCGCCCCGCTGGTGCCGGAGGCCGGCGGACCGGAGGTGGCGTCCTGACCAATGGCGCTCGCAACTCCGGCGCCGGCCCTCAATGGG
This sequence comes from Gemmatimonadales bacterium, assembly GCA_040007575.1. Lineage (GTDB taxonomy): Bacteria > Gemmatimonadota > Gemmatimonadetes > Gemmatimonadales > GWC2-71-9 > CAVVWJ01. The sequence goes on along the minus strand of JBDTUV010000367.1, from coordinate 346 downwards.
ATAGCCGCCGCACCCTCGGGCGCCTTCACCTGGAACGTGGTGGACAGGCTCTCGCCCTCGAGGGTGGCGTCGACCCGGTAGGTTCCGGATGTGAGCGTGCCCGGATTCGTGCCGACCGAAAAGGCGGCCTGGAAGCTTCCGAGCTCCACGGTGTGGGTGAACAGCTCCACGTCCCCTTCGTCGGTGACCTGGAACCAGGTGAGATCCATCGCCGAGCCGGTGATCTCGCCCGCAACAGCCACGAGCGTGATCTGTGGGGTGTCGGGAGGGAAGGTGAAGCCGGCATCGACAGGCTGGCCGTCCTCGCCGATGTCGACGGCCGGGATGATGCCGAGGATGGAGCGGT
>JBDTUV010000366.1:0-3265 GCA_040007575.1 Gemmatimonadales bacterium | reverse complement strand
CGGCGGAGCACGGTGCCGTCGGCGGGGTGCTGGTCACCGTCGCGGAGACCACCCAACGGGTGTTGGGCGAGCGGCGCCTTCGAACCCTGCGCGAGCTCGGCAGCCAGGGTAGCGAAGCGCGAACCACCACCGATGCCTGCGTTCTGGCCGCCGCGACCCTGGCGCGAAATCCGCTGGACGTTCCCTTCGCGCTGGTCTATCTGCTCGACGACTCCGGTACCCGGGCCTCCCTGGCCGCCGCGGTCGGATTGGCGGCCGGCACCCCCGCGAGCCCGGAGCAGATCGACCTCGGCTCACCCGACATGCCCTGGCCGCTGGAGGCGGTCGGCTCCAGCCGAGTGAGCGTCGTGGTGGACACCCGCTCGGGGGTCGTCGACCGTTTGCCGGGGGGTCCCTGGCCGGACCCGGTTCGCCAGGCCCTGGTCGCGCCGGTTGCCGCATCCGCCCAGCAGCCGCTCGCTGGATTCTTGGTGGCCGGCGCCAGCCCGCGCCTCGCGCTCGATACCGAGTACCGCGGGTTCCTGGAGCTGGTAGGGTCGCACGTTGCGACCGCCGTATACAATGCGCGTGCCTATGAGGAGGAGCGCCGACGGCCGGAAGCCCTGGTCGAGCTGGATCGGGCAAAGACGACTTTTTTCTCCAACGTGTCGCACGAATTCCGCACGCCGCTCACCCTGCTGCTCGGCCCGATCGAGGACGCGCTAACCAACGCCGCGGAGCCGCTCCCGCCGGCCCAGCGCGAGCGCCTCGACTTGGCGCACCGCAACGGGCTGCGCTTACTCAAGCTGGTCAACACCCTCCTCGACTTCTCTCGCATCGAGGCCGGCCGGGTCGAAGCCATCTATGAGCCCACCGACCTGGCCGCCGTTACCGCCGACCTCGCCAGCACCTTCCGCTCGGCCATCGAGCGCGCCGGCCTCCGCCTGGTGGTCGACGCGCCGCCGCTTCCGGTTTCAGTGTATGTCGACCGTGACATGTGGGAAAAGATCGTCCTCAACCTGCTCTCCAACGCCTTCAAATTCACGTTCGAGGGCAGCATTACGGTAGCGTTGCGCGGGGCGAGTGATCACGTCGAAGTGGAGGTGTCCGACACCGGCACCGGTATTCCGCCGGGCGAGCTGCCTCATCTTTTCGAGCGCTTCCACCGGATCAAGGGAGCGCTGGGCCGCACCCAGGAGGGCACCGGGATCGGACTTGCCCTGGTACAGGAGCTGGTGCGACAGCACGGGGGACGGGTCGAGGTCGCCAGCGAACTGGGTCGGGGAACCAGCTTCACCATCCACCTCCCGACCGGCACGGCCCACCTGCCGCCGGACAAGGTCAGCGGCGCCACCCGAGCGCTCAGCTCGACCGCACTGGGGGCTGCTCCGTTTATCCAAGAGGCCTCCCGGTGGCTCCCCGACGCGGCAGCGCTCGCGGCTGACGGGGGGGTAGCCCGGGCGGCGCCGGCTGCCGACTTGGGGAATTCCTCCCCGAGGGCGCTGGGCGGATTTGCCATACGGGGCCGGGATGGCGGCGTGCCGCGAGTGCTATTGGCCGACGACAACGCCGACATGCGTGAGTACGTTGCCCGGCTCCTCGGGAATCAGTGGCGCGTGCACGCCGTTGCCGACGGTCAAGCGGCCTTAGAGGCCGTTCTCGAGGACCCTCCTGACCTGGTGCTGGCGGACGTCATGATGCCCCGGCTCGACGGCTTTGGGCTGCTTCGCGCGCTCCGGGCGGATCCTCGGACTCGCGCGCTTCCTATCCTGCTCTTATCCGCTCGGGCCGGGGAAGAGGCCAGTGCAGAGGGCCTCGAGGCGGGCGCCGACGATTATCTCACCAAGCCCTTCACCGGACGCGAATTGCTGGCCCGAGTCGGCGCCCATCTCGCCATGGCTGCCCTGCGTCGGGAGACACTCGACCGCGAGCGAGACCAGCTGGAGCGAGTATTCGAGCTGTCACCGACCTTTCTGGCCGTGCTGCGGGGACCAGACCACATCTTTGACCTGGTTAACCCTGCCTACTACCAGCTTGCGGGGCACCGCGACCTCATCGGCAAGCCGGTGCGTGCTGCCCTGCCCGAGATCGAAGGCCAGAGGTTCCTCGAGCTGCTGGACGAGGTGCATCGGACTGGGCAGCCGTTCGTCGGCAAGGAGCTGCCCGTTCAACTCCAGCGGGCGCCGGAAGCTCCGCTCGAACGCAGATACGTGGACTTCGTCTATCAGCCGATGCAGGACCCAGCCGGGGAGGTGATCGGCATCCTGGTCTCGGGAGCCGATGTGACGGATCTGGTCGCCGCCCGGGAGGAGGCACAGCAGCTCGCGGGTGAGCGGGACGCCGAACGCCGCCGCCTGCTGACGGTGCTCGAGCAATCGCCACTCGCGATCGCGATCGCCGAGGCTCCGTCGGGTCGACTGCTGTTCACCAACGCCAAGACCGGAGAACTGCTCGGCGGGGCTGCACCCATGACTGCCGGGGGGACGTACGCAGACCTGGGACCGGTCTCTCGTGACGGCGAGGTGATTGCCCCCGCAGACCATCCGCTCGCCAGGGCGCTGCTCCGGGGCCAAACGGTCACCAGTGAAGTCGTGGAGGTGGAGCATTCCGACGGCCGCCGCCATGAGCTGGTGGCCAATGCCGCGCCGGTGCGCGACGCAGAGGGACGCATCATCGCCGCGGTAGTGATCTTCTGGGACGTTACCGAAGAACGGCAGACCGAACGCCAGTTGCGCGATGCCCAGCGGCTCCAGGCGGTGGGTACCCTGGCCGGCGGGGTCGCCCACGAGGTAAACAATCAGATGACGGCGGTCCTGGGATTCGGAACCTTTGCCCTGCGGGCCATCGGACCCGATCATCCCCAGGCGGAGGACCTGCGGCGGGTCCTGCAGGCCGGCGAGCGGGCCGCCCACATCACCCAACAGCTTCTGGCGTTCTCCCGCCGGCAGGTGACCCGGCCGCAGGTGGTTGACCTGCAGGCGCTGGCCGCCGAACTGAGACCCGTCCTCGAGCATCTCCTGGGCAGCGATAAGACGTTGGTGATCGCATCCCGCCGCGCGGCAGGGCGGGTTCGGGTCGACCCGGCCCAGGTAGAGCAGGTCTTGATCAACCTGGTGGCCAACGCCCGCGATGCGACAAATACCGGCGGCCGGGTAACGATCGAGGTCGAGGACGTCGAGGTCGTGCGAGATGACCCCAGGGCCGAACACCCCCGCACCATCGCGCTGGGGAGCTACATCCTCCTCCGGGTGTCCGACACCGGCCATGGGATGACTCCGGAAACGGC
>JBDTUV010000365.1:0-3273 GCA_040007575.1 Gemmatimonadales bacterium | reverse complement strand
AAATCCGCTCGCACCATCACGTCGAGCGGGATGCTGAAGCCGTGCTTGGGATGGCTTGCCACCTCAGGCGGCAACCACTGCCGGGCCACGTCCCTGAGGACCAGTTTGCCGATCTGTCCATCGGTCTTCAGGCGATGAGGAAGCGAGAGCGCCAGGCCCACCAGCTCCTCGTCGAGCATCGGCACCCTGACCTCTATGCCGGCCCGCATGCTCATCATGTCCACCTTGCGCAGCATGTCGGACGGCAAGCTCACGCCGAAATGCCTGCCGGTAAGCTGCCCCGACAGCGTTTCCAGATCCGCCCCGCCGCCGTCCGCCGCTCCGAAGTGTCGATAGCCGCTCCGAAGGCCTTCCCGGGCACCTGCTCGTACCAGGTTCTCCTTCTCCTCTTCGGTCAGGTAGCTGAACAAGCCGGCCAGAAGCGCAGAGCTGTTACTGCGTCCGGCCTGGGCTAGCCGTACGGCCTTGGCTGCCTGCCGTCCGCGGTCCCGAGTCCAGCCGGCCAACGGGCGGGCGATGGTTCCCGCCGTCGCCAGCATCCAGTCTGGGGTGGAGGCGAGCTGAGCCAGGCGCTGGGCGCGCCAGAACTCGGGATAACCGCCAAACGCCTCATCCCCTCCGTCACCGGTGAGGGTGCAGATGATTCCGTGGTCGCGCACTGCGCAGGCGACCCGGTATGTCGGCACCAGGCTCGGATCGGCAAAGGGCTGATCGAAGTGCCGGAGCAAGGCGAATACCGAGTCGGCCGTAATGTCCCGCTCGTCGATGTGAACAGTCTGGTGGCGGGTGCCGTACCGGTTAGCGGTGGCGAGAGCCATGGCCGTTTCATCGTGTGCCCGGTCCGGAAAGCCCACGTTGAACGTCGTGATCGGGCGCTCGCTGGAGCGGGCGTAGGCTGCTACCACGAGCGAAGAGTCGATTCCGCCGCTGAGCAGCGCCGCCACCGGGACATCCGCGACCGCCTGTCGATCCACCCCGGCCAGCAGAAGCTCCGCAGCGCGCTCCGCGAGTCGAGCGCGAGAGACGGACGGATCTGGCGCAGGGACGACTGTCGCAAAGGTGGTGGTGTGCGCTCCTCTTTCATCCAGCAGGAGAGCCATGCCCTTCGGCAGCGCATGGATGTTGGTGAACCCGGTGGCCGGCTCGGGGATGTAACTCAATCCCAGAAAGTCGTAGCATGCCTGCCGGTCCAACTCGGGTCGGAAGCCCTGCAGCGCGAGGATAGCCTTCATCTCGCTGGCGAAGATCCATTGGCCCTGGTGCACCGCGTAGAAGAGCGGCTTGATCCCGAACCGGTCGCGGGCAAGAAGCACCCGGTTGCGGCGCCGGTCGAAGATGGCGAACGCAAACATTCCCCGCAGGCGCGAGGCCATCGCCGCGCCGTGTTCCTCATAGAGGTGGACCAGCACCTCCGTGTCCGAGCTGCCGCGGAACACGTGTCCCCGGCTTCTGAGCTCCGCCCGGAGCTCCCCGTGATTGTAGATCTCCCCGTTGAAGACCACCTGGATGGTTCCATCTTCATTGGGCATCGGCTGGGCGCCGGTGGGCGACAGGTCCAGCAGGGCGAGCCGGCGGTGGACCAGCTCACAGCGGACATCGGCATAGTATCCCCGGCCGTCCGGTCCGCGGTGCGCCAGCAGCTCATCTGCGCGGAACCGCCAGGCTGGGTCTGGTGGCAGCGATACCGGGTGAAACCTTCCCGCTAGGCCGCACATGGGTGTCAGCGCCCTCCGGATAGGGAGGGCACGGTTCGGCTGGGGCCGGCGGGAATGTGCACCCGAGCCTCGGCAAGCAGTGAGCTGGAGAGAGCTGGTGTGATAGACCGGTACACCTTGGCGCTCCATTTGCCACTGGCGAGCGCGTAGGCAAGCACCACCCATAGCAGCTTCGACGCGATCCAATCGCCACTCATGTTGGACACGAACAGTGAGCCAAGGAGCGCCAGCGGCAATACTCCATGGCTGCGGTGCCGGGCCAGCCAGGCGCGTCGAACCGAGAGCCAGGCACCCATCAGAAAGGGAATGGCACCGACCAAGCCGATCGCGGTCAGCAGCTCGAGGACGCTGTTATGTGCGGCCCTTCTGGGCCGGTCTCGCTGACCAACCCGCTGAGCCAACTCGTACGTGTTGTCAACCGGTCCCCAACCCAGCACCGGCCTCTCGAGAAACATGGTCCAAAGCGCAGGATAGAGCTGCTCTCTCCCCGCCAGGTCTCCAGTCTTCATGCTCGCTTCCAGCCGATTCTTCATCATCGGTAGTTGCAGGGTCGCGACGATCAGAAGTGAGATGGCGAGTAGGGCGATGGCACCGTTGCGCAAACGACTCCGGAGAGTGTCCGCGGCGAACGCGAACAGCAGAACGCCGGCAAGAAGCGCGGCGAGCCCTCCCCGCGATCCGGTCTCGAGCACGGCAAATCCGAGCAAAGCGGCGAGTGCGCCCAAGAGGACGAGGCGCCACCCATCTTTCCTCCGACTCATGAAGGCGAGGCCTACCACCGCCACGAGCCCCGCGGCAAGAATCATCGCCGCGCTGTTCGCATTCTGGCCCAGTGCGGATACCCGCTCACCGCCGGTCCAGACCGCACTCGATGTCCTGGCGAAGCCGGCAAGTGGAAGAGTCGCTCGTACTGCGCAGGCAGCTACGAATGTCACCAAAGTCCGGGCGGCCACCGTCTCATCGCGCATGAGATTAAAGGCAGCCACGAACACCAGGACTCCTTGGACCACGATCACGTACTCAGAAAAGGCCTCGGAGGCATGCTCGCCGCCGCTCGTGACCATGGCGATGAGGAAGGCGATCAGATATACGCCGAACCAGAGCGCCGCGGACGGCAGCCGCCCGTAGCATCTGCGCGGATGGAGCAGCGTGCCCAGCAGGAATATGGTTCCCGTAAGAGTCGGTATCTCCAGGGGGATCGTCCGCTCCGGGTACTCGAACGGGATCGAGGCCACCAGGAGGTAGAGCCCACCTTGGAGCATGAGAGACGTTCTCAGCGAGCTATCCGGGACTTCTCTCATGGGCGACCAGAGTGGTTCATGCCCAGGCGTCTGGTCATCTCTTTGATCCGGGCAAGCACGCGGGCTTGCAGATCGGCGGGCAGAATCAAAGTGAGAGCGATCCCGAACACCAGCACGACGCTCAACAGCACCGCCGAACCCCAAATCGACCAATGGCGCACCTCAATGTGCTGGCCCGCATACGCCGATCCAGCGAACACCAGGCCCATGCCCGAATCACGGGAGCTGGTCCAGGTGGTGTTACGTGAGATCAGGTC
>JBDTUV010000364.1:0-3298 GCA_040007575.1 Gemmatimonadales bacterium | reverse complement strand
GCCGCCTTTACTCCCGAGTTGGCGGCCAAGGAGACCGGACTTCCCGCCGCCACGATCGAGCAGCTAGCGCGCGAGTTCGGCGCGGCACGGCCCAGCCTGGCGGTGGCCGGCGGCGTCGGCAGTCAGCATGCCGGCGCGACCGAGGTCTGCGCGGCTGTGAACATCCTGAACTACGTGGCCGGCAACATCGGCGAGACGGTCCGGTTCGGAGCGGACCTCGACACCGGCGACGGATACGGCGCGCTCCAGGCGCTGCTCACCACGCTCGACGCTGGGCAGGTGGACGTCGTAATCGTGCACGAGGCAAACCCGGCCTACACCCTGCCGAGGAGCAGCGGCTTCGCTGCCAAGTTCCAGAAGGCTGGGTTCAAGGTCTCCACCTCGATGTATTTGGACGAGACCTCGGCTCTCTGCGACCTGCTGCTGCCCCAGCATCATCCGCTGGAGCGCTGGGATGATCTGCGGCCACGGGCGGGCGTTTACAGCCTGATGCAGCCGGTGATGGAGCCGGTGTTCAACACCATGGCCACTGGGGATCTGCTGCTCCGCACGGCCAAGGTGCTGGGCGGGGCGCTCGCTCGCTTCACTGCCCCGTCCTACCAGGAGCACCTCCAGGCGCGCTGGCAGGCGCTGGCTGCCGAACGCCGCGAGAAGGACTTTGCCGCGTTCTGGCATGGGGCACTGCAGCGGGGCGGGGTCTTTTTTGATGCGCCGGCCTCAGCTCGACTTTCGCTTGCGCCAGGCGCTGCCCGGGTGGCGTATACCAAACCCGCGCTCGAGGGCAATGGCAATTTCGTCTTTGCCACCTATCCTCATTCGCTGCTCTACGACGGCCGGGGGGCCAACAAGCCCTGGCTGTTGGAGAACAGCGATCCGGTCACCAAGATCACCTGGCATTCCTGGGTCGAGGTCCATCCCGACACCGCCCGCAAGCTCGACCTGCGCGACGGCGAGATTCTTCGGGTTACCTCCCCGCACGGTTCCATCGAGGCGCCGGTCTTCGTCTATCTAGGCATTCACCCCGATGTCGTCGCGGTGCCGCTGGGGTTGGGGCATACCGAGTATGGGGCGTACGCGCGTGGCCGTGGGGTCAACGCTCTCGACCTGCTGGGCGCTCCCAGCGGAGACTTCTTGCCCTACATCTCGACCAGGGTCTCGCTGGAGAAGACCGGTGGCTACAAGAGCCTCGCGTCGATAGCCGGCAACCCCCGCCAGCTCGGCCGGGGCATCGCAGAGGCAGTCTCTCTGGATGCCGCGAAGAAGGGCCTCACCGTCGAGCAGGCCTATCTCGCCGAGGGACGCGGCAAGCACGACATCAACACCGAGCTGGAGCTCGAGGCGCTCAAGGGCTGGAGTGAGAAGCAGTCGCAGGAAACGAAGTACGGCAATTACGTGGGCGACCATCCCCGCTGGGGCATGGCGATCGACCTGGCGAGGTGCACCGGATGTCAGGCCTGTGTCACCGCCTGCTATGCCGAGAACAACATCCCCACGGTAGGAGAGACCGAGATCGGCAAGGGCCGGGAGATGACCTGGATCCGCATCGAGCGGTACTGGGAGGGTGGGGAAGCGCCCGGGGAGCCGGTTACCGCCCGCTTTGTTCCCATGCTCTGTCAGCACTGTTCCAACGCGCCCTGCGAGCCGGTCTGCCCGGTCTATGCCGCCTACCACACGCCCGACGGCTTGAACGGGCAGGTGTACAACCGCTGCGTCGGCACTCGCTACTGCGCCAACAACTGTCCCTACAAGGTGCGGTATTTCAACTGGTATAAGTACAACCAGGTGTCCTGGCCCGAGCCGCTCCACCTCCAGCTGAACCCGGATGTAACTGTGCGGGCGCGGGGAGTCATGGAGAAATGCACCTTCTGCATCCAGCGGATCCGCGGTGCGCAGAACGATGCGCGGCTGGAGGACCGTGCCATGCGCGACGGCGATGTGGTGACCGCCTGCGCCCAGGCCTGCCCTTCGGATGCGATCGTGTTCGGCGACGTCAACGACCCCGGCAGCCGGGTTGCGCGCCTCCACCAGGATCCCCGGGGGTATCGGGTGCTCGAGGACCTCAACACCCGCTCCGCGATCACCTATCTGGCCAAGGTCCTGCTCCCGGCGGAGGCTTAATCGATGGCTGTCGTCGCCCAACCGCACGACGCGCCCGAGGGGCACGTGATCAACCAGACCCACGCCGATGTCACCCGCGACGTCGTCGCGACGCTGGGCCCGCCGAGCCGAGGTTACGTCCTCCTGCTGTTCGGCGCGGTATCGCTCTTCCTGATCGGCGTCTGCACCTTCCTCGTGCTCCTCAAGGACGGCCTGGGGCACGCCGGATACAACCCGCCGATCTTCTGGAGCGTGTACATCACCACCTTCGTCTTCTGGGTGGGTATCGGCCACGCCGGCACGCTGATCTCGGCCATCCTGTTTCTCTTCCGGTCCCCCTGGCGCACCGCGGTCTATCGCTCCACGGAGGCGATGACCGTCTTCGCGGTCATGACCGCCGGCCTCTTCCCCATCATCCACATCGGTCGCCAGTGGATCTTCTACTGGCTGCTGCCGTATCCCAACGAGCGGTATCTCTGGCCTAATTTCAAATCGCCGCTGATCTGGGACGTCTTCGCCATATCCACCTATCTCACCGTGTCCACCACGTTCCTGGTGTTCGGCCTGATACCGGACGTGGCGGCGGTGCGAGACAAGGTGTCGGGCTGGCGGAAGGCGATCTATTCGTGGAGCTCGGTGGGGTGGCAGGGCACGGACAACCAATGGCGGCACTATTCACGGGCGTATCTCTATCTCGCCGCCCTGGCGACGCCCCTGGTGCTCTCGGTCCACTCGGTGGTGTCCTGGGACTTCGCCTCCAGCATCGTGCCCGGATGGCATGGGACGATCTTTGCGCCCTACTTCGTGGCCGGCGCCATCTACTCGGGCATCGGCATGGTGCTGACCCTGATCATTCCGCTCCGGCGGGCGCTCCGGATCGAGCACATGATCCACTCGTACCACTTCGACAACCTCGCCAAGCTGACCCTGCTCACCGGCTCGATCCTGTTCTACGCCTACGCCATGGAGTACTTCGTGGCCTGGTACAGCGGGAACGTCTTCGAGCAGACCACGTTCTGGCGCCGCGCCTTCGGGCCGATGTGGTGGGCCGGCTGGTCCATGATCATCTGTAACGCGTTCGTGAGCCAGCTGCTCTGGTTCAAGAAGATCCGGACCAACCTGACCTCACTCTTCATCATCTCGATTTTCATCAACCTCGGGATGTGGTTCGAGCGCTACGTCATCATCGCGTCCTCGCTGA
>JBDTUV010000363.1:0-3299 GCA_040007575.1 Gemmatimonadales bacterium | reverse complement strand
ACCTGCTGACGATCTCCCACGGCCACGCCGATCACAGCTACACCCGCTCGATCACTGCCGCGCTGACGCTCACGCGGCCGGGTGAGTATGAGCATCGCAACCTGCTGATCACCGCGGTCCGCTCCTTCCACGACGGGGTGCGCGGCGCCGAGCGCGGGGAGAATGTGATCTTCGCGGTCGAGATGGACGGGGTGCACGTCTGCCACCTCGGAGACCTGGGTCATCTGCTGACCGAAGAGGAACTGGCGGAGCTGGGACCGATCGACGTCCTGCTGGTCCCGGCCGGGGGCAACTTCACCATCGGGCCGGCCGAGGCCGCCGAGGTCGTCGCCCAGATCAGCCCCAAGATCGTGATCCCGATGCACTTCGCCCTGGACGGCGCATCGGCCGATCTACTGGGACCGGAGCGATTCCTTCACGAGCTCGCGGTCAGCGAGCCGATCCGCCAGCCGAAGGCGGTCGTCGTTCCGTCCTCACTTCCCGAGGAGACGCAGGTGGTCCTGCTGGAGGCGCGCGGCCGCACCGGCTGAGCACGTTTGGTGCGTGGGCGCACCGCTCGTTTGTGCTCCGGACCCCACTTGTAGTCACCGCTCCGTGAATCACTCGACAAAAGTACTAGGCAACGCACCACTTCCCGTGTATTCTCCGGCTCCGTTTACAACCTAGGGGGGTCTGCGTGAACTACCACGCGGAACACCAGGGGAGCTGGAAGGCAAAGGAGACCGGTTAGCGTGAGTACTCGCAGCGCCCTATTCCGTCCCACCATTCTTCTGGCAGCGCTTGCCGCCCTCGCGCTGTCGATGCTGTACTTGACCAGTCCGGTCCTGGCGGCAAACAAGGTGACCATCTGCCACGCCAACAGCGGCGTGAAGGAGTTCGTGGCCATCACGATTGATGAGGGCGCCTCGACGTTCCCGCACCTCGACTCCAACGGCAGCCCGCTCAACGGGCACGAGGATGATTTCCTGCTCCAGGGCGACCAGACCTCTGAAGACTGCTTCAACGCAGCTCATTCGGCGTCACCGTCTCCGTCTGAATCCGCTTCGGAGGCCGAGTCGGTCTCCCAGGCTGAGTCCGCATCTGAGGCCGCGTCTGCCGAGCAGTCGGTCCAGGCATCCGGCGAGCAGTCGTTCAAGGCCGGCGAGGGCACCCCCGCGGGTAGCGTCAACGACAGTGCATTCTTCGGAGCCGGCTCGAGCCCGCTCCCGACCATCGCCTTCAGCCTGATCCTGCTGGCATCCCTCGGAACGCTCGCGTACGCGAACGTTAAGACGGTGCGGAGCCGAAACTAGCCAGAGGCCTGACACGGCGTAAGCTGGTCACCTGAACGAAGCAGCCCCCGGTTCGCCCGGGCTGCCCACTTTTCGCAGAGACTTTTGCAAGGAGCCGGTTAGCCGATCCATCATCGGCTCCGATTGATCCAGCCCCCCTGGCAGGGACGGGGTAGAGGTTCGCCTCTACCCCGTCTTCTGTTGTGCCGCGGGGTGCGGCCCGCGAATTCCGTTGCAACGACGCACCAACCTAATCCACCACGTATGAACCGGACCTCATCAGACTTCACCAGGTGACCACCCGGAGGTACTAGTCAGAACCAGTACTTCCGGCCTAGGGTGCTGGAGATTGACCCCAGGGGGGTCTCGGTGGATTCCACGCCGAGCACCAGGGGAGCTGTAAAGGAGACCGGTATCGTGACTACTCGTACCACCACAAAAGCAGGTCATATCAGCCGCCGCATGATCATCGCCATGGTTGCCATGGGGATCATCGCTCTGGCACTCGGTTACTTCACCCATCCCGTCTACGCCGCGGCAAACAAGGTGACCATCTGCCACGCCAACAGCGGCGTGAAGGAGTTCGTGGCCATCACGATTGATGAGGGCGCCTCGACGTTCCCGCACCTCGACTCCAACGGCAGCCCGCTCAACGGGCACGAGGATGATTTCCTGCTCCAGGGCGACCAGACCTCTGAAGACTGCTTCAACGCAGCTCATTCGGCGTCACCGTCTCCGTCTGAATCCGCTTCGGAGGCCGAGTCGGTCTCCCAGGCTGAGTCCGCATCTGAGGCCGCGTCTGCCGAGCAGTCGGTCCAGGCATCCGGCGAGCAGTCGTTCAAGGCCGGCGAGGGCACCCCCGCGGAGAGCACTCCGAACGGCGCCCTGTCGCTCAACGGCGTCGGCGCTCTGCCCACCATCCTCTTCAGCCTGATCTTGCTGGGATCCCTCGGGACGCTCGCCTACGCGAACGTCAAGTCGGTGCGCAGCTAGTCAGAAGCGAGATCCGGCGCAAGCCGGTCACCTGAACGAGGGCAGTCTCCGGGTCCGCCGGGGGCTGCCCGATTCGTCAGGAAGGCCCCCGGGGGAGCCAACCAGGCCACGCAAGACGTGGCGCCATTGATCCAGCCCCCCTGGCAGGGACGGGGTAGAGGTTCGCCTCTACCCCGTCTTCTGTTGTGCAGCGGGGTGCGGCCCGCGAATTCCGTTGCGGGCGCGCAACGACCAGAGTCCCCACCTTTCAACCGGACCCAACTGGACCCCTCCGGAGGCGCATCCGGAGGTACTAGGCAGGGCCAGTACTTCCGGTTAGGGTCCGGACATATCGACCCCCAGGGGGGCTGCACGGGTGTTCCGTAGCAAGCCAGGGGTCCTGAAGACCAAGGGGAGCTATTTCGTGAACACTCGCACTCTCACCATGGCACGGGTGTCCCGGCTGAGCCTCGTGCTCGCCGCGGCAACCGCAATGGCGCTCTCGATGTCGTACATGGTCCGCCCGGTTGAGGCCACGAAGCCGGACCCGCTGCACAAGGTGACGATCTGTCACCGCACCCATTCGGAGACGAACCCGTACGTCGTGATCACAGTCGATGAGGCCTCGGTCGACGGCAACAACGGCAACGACCACGGCAAGGGCGACCACCTCTTCGAGCACACCGGCCCCGTCTGGTTCCCGGGCGCGAAGGCAGCTGGTGTTTTCTGGGGCGACATCATCCCGCCGTTCTACTCGGACGGCGTGACCCTGACCGGCTATCCCAGCCTGAACTGGAATGCCGCGGGACAGGCGATCTTCGAGAACGGATGCGACGGCGCGGACGAGCAGCTCGTGGCTGAGTCCGAGTCCGGCGACGAGTCCTTCAAGGCTGGCGAGGGCACTCCCGGGGGGAGCATGCCCGACGGCGCACAGTCAATCGATGGCTCGAGCCCGCTGCCGACCATCGCCTTCAGCCTGATCCTGCTGGCATCCCTCGGGGCGCTCGCCTTCGCGAACGTCAAGGCGAGCCGCAACATCAGCTAGCCCTTGAACGG
>JBDTUV010000362.1:0-3301 GCA_040007575.1 Gemmatimonadales bacterium | reverse complement strand
TGGCCGTGATGGCGTGAAGGTCCACGATGCAGATCAGGGACTCGTAGCTGCGCTGGAGGTTGACCCAGTTCTGTACCGCGCCGAGCCAGTTGCCGATGTGGAGCTCGCCCGACGGTTGAATCCCTGAGAATATTCGTGGCATGTCGGCAACTTACCCTGCTGAAATTAGGCACGCAAGATTGTGTCTGCCTTAGACTTACTGCATCTGGCCCAGACCGCAGCAGCCCGCGTCGGGGCTTACCTCAGAAGCGTGCCGCGGCCCGACGATCCGAGTGCCTGGACCCTCAAGGGCAGCCGCGACTTCGTGACCGAGGTAGATCGTACCGCGGAACGGATGATCGCCGATATCCTGCTGGCCGCGGAGCCGGGCGCCCGGATGGTTGGCGAGGAGCTGAGTCCATCGGTCATCACGGATGGCCTGATCTGGGTCGTGGACCCGCTCGATGGAACCACAAACTTTCTGCACGGTTTCCCCAGCTACGCCGTATCGATCGCCGCAGCTCTCGATGGCGTGCTCCAGGCCGGGGTGGTCCTGCAGGTGCCACAAAATGAGACCTATGCCGCGTCCCGCGACGGTGGCGCCTGGCTCGGCGATCGGCGCCTCACTGTCTCGACGATCGAGGAACCGGGGTTTGCCCTGATCGGCACCGGCTTCCCCTTCCGTGAGGTGTCCCGGCTGGAGGAGTACCAGCGGCAGTTCGGCAAGGTGGCGCGGGCAACGAGTGGTATCCGACGACCCGGCGCCGCCGCCCTCGATCTGGCCGACGTGGCCGCTGGGCGGTTCGATGGGTTCTGGGAGCAGCAGTTGTCTGCCTGGGATATTGCGGCGGGCACGCTGATGATTCGCGAGGCGGGTGGAGTCGTCACCGATTTCTCCGGGCGTGACATCGGCATCGAGCATACCGGTGTGGTCGCCGGCAATCCCGCGATCCACGCATGGCTCATTGAAACCCTGAACGAGGACTAATAATTACCACTCTTATTGTTAAGTGTGCCCAGCAGAAGTTCATTACAAGAACAACCGGAAGGCGAATGGACGAAGAAGACGCGCTCGGCTCGCAGAGTTCGCTACAGGAGTGGTCGGATGCGGTCGCGGCCGCGACCTCCACGCCGGCAGGCGGAGCCGTTGCCGCGCTCGCGACAGCGCTCTCAGCGTCCCTGGTAGCCATGGTCGCCGGGCTCACGACGCGCCGGGAGAAGTACGCCGCGGTGCACGATCATGCCCGGGAAACGCTGGAGCGGGCCGAGATCCTGCGCGTCGATCTTATGGACATGGCGGCCCTCGATGCGGTCGCGGTGGCCGAATATATCGACGCCCTCGGCCTGCCACAGACCACCGAGTTCGAGCGCACCGCCCGGGAAGCAGCCAAGCGCGCGGCCCTCATTGAGGCGGCTCGGGTGCAGCTGGAGCTTCTCCACCAGGCGGCGGAGGTGGCCGAGCTGGCCGAGGCGATGGCGGGCTCGGGATTGGCCACGGCGATCGGCGACGCCGCGGCAGCGAGCTTTCTGGCCGCCGCCACGAGCCGGAGCGCCTACTGGAGCATCCGGAGCAACCTCAAGGCGGTCGGCTGGCCCGAGGAGGCTCGCATATTGATCGACACGGCGTGGACGATGCTGGAACGGGTGGAGTCGGCGGAGATGCGAGTGCAGCAACTGCTGGAGTACCGGGTGGGGTGATCGCGTTCCGCGCCTACACGGTTGTCAGGATGCGGGGCCCGTCTGGGGTGATGACTACCGTGTGCTCGAAGTGCGCGGACAGGCTGCCATCCGCGGTAACCACGGTCCATTTGTCTGCCAACGTCTTCGTGGCCGGGCTCCCGACCGTGATCATCGGCTCGATTGCCAGGGTCATTCCCTCGAGCAGACGAGGTCCCCGTTTGGGAGCACCGTAGTTGGGCACCTGGGGCTCCTCATGAAACCGAGTCCCGATCCCGTGGCCCACCAGCTCCCGCACCACACCATACCCCGCCCCCTCCGCCACCCGCTGGACTGCATGCCCGATGTCTCCTACATGATTACCAAGCCGCGCCTGGGCGATGCCGGCCGCCAGAGATTCCTGGGTCACCCGCAAGAGCCGCTCGGCGTCCGCGTCTACCCTCCCGACGGGCAGCGTCGTGGCCGAATCGGCGTGCATCCCTTCCAACTGTACACCTACGTCCACGCTCACGATGCTCCCCTCGGCCAATACCCGCTTGGGAGATGGGATACCGTGCACGATCTCCTGATCGATGGAGGTGCAGAGCGTCTTGGGAAAGCCGTAGAGACCCTTGAACGACGGGACGGCTCCGTCATGACTTCTGATGAACCGCTCCGCTTCGGCATCGAGATCCTCGGTACTCATCCCGGGCCGCAGGATCTCCCGCATCCGCGCCAGGGTACCCGCCACGATCCGCCCCGCCCGGCCCATGATCTCGACCTCACGGGGAGACTTCAGGGTGATCATGTTACTTGCCAAGCGCCCGGCGGACCCGCTCCGCGATTTCCTCGACGGGGCCTGCCGCGGGGATGGTATGAACGAGGTTTCGGTCCTTATACCACTCGAGGACCGGAGCCGTCTGCTTGCGGTAGGCCCGAAGCCGGGTGGCAATGGCCTTGGGATCGTCGTCGGCGCGCTTCTCGACCGCGAGCCGCTTGGCGAGCCGCTGGAGGAGCTCCTCGTCCGAGACATCGAAAAACAGCACTGCATCCATGCGGCGACCCTTCTCAGCCAGGAGGCGCTCCACACCCTGGGCCTGCGGAATGGTTCGCACCACCCCGTCGAATATTACGCCCCTGGCTGCTCCTGGTTTGCCCAGCTCGTCCCTGACGATGCCCAGGATGAGATCATCGCTGACCAGATGACCCGCCTCCATGAGCTCCTTGGCCTTGAGCCCGAGCGGGGTTCCTCGCTTGACCGCGTCGCGCAGCAGATCGCCGGTGGCGAACTTGGGCACGCCGCGAGCCTCGGCCAGGAGGGCGCCCTGGGTGCCTTTCCCCGCGCCGGGGGGGCCCATGAGTAGGATGTCCATGTGACTCCGGAAAGCGTAAGCGGTAAGCGGTGAACGGTAAGCGGGGCGATCCGACAGAGATTCTACCGGCCAGCCCCGCTCACTGCTTACCGCTCACCGCTCGCGCAGTTACATGTACCGTTGCTGCCGACCCCGGAACTTCACCCGCCCCGTCTTCATGAACCCGTCGTACTTGCGCAGCGTCCGGTGTTGCTCGACCTGGGCGATGGTGTCGAGGAGAACGCCGACGACGATCAGGACCGAGGTGCCACCGAAGCCGGTGTGAGGGATGTTCATCCACTTCGAGACCAGGA
>JBDTUV010000361.1:0-3303 GCA_040007575.1 Gemmatimonadales bacterium | reverse complement strand
TCGCGACGGCGGCCGCGACCAGAAGGACGGCGGCCAGCCCAAACAGAAGCGGTGGCGAGTCCAGCCCGGTGCCGGTGATCCAGTCCTTCATTTTCCCCGCTCAGAGGGTGTCTCGAGAAGGCCACCGGGCAACCCGCTGGCGAGGCTCGAGAGTAGAGAGAGGAGGGGCGGCTGATGGCCCCCTTCCGCCGAGGCCCCGAGGAACCGCAGGCTGGCTGTTACGAGCGCGCACATATCACCCCATCGGAGGCCCGTCTGCTTCTCCTCAGAGGGCGTGCTGCTGCAAGAGTATATGCGATCGGTGGCGCCAGGGCAATGGAGGTCACCCCTTGCGGGCTCTATCCCTTGGCGCCGCGAGCGCCGTATTTGCTCCACCAGATCGGCCATGCGGCGGAACCCCACGAGCAGCTCATCTCGCTCGGCCCGCAAGCGGTCGGCGTCTCGGTTCACGCGTGCGATGACCGCCTGCAACTCATCCAGCTCACGGCCTTCGTCGAGCCAGCGCGCGGTGTCCTCTCGCTCAGGGTCCTCGCCTGCGAGGCGGGTCAGAGCCCGAGCTTGCTCATCCGTTCCAAGGTCAGCACGACATTGGGGATCTCATGTTCCACGTCGTGACGGAGCGCGGCGACCGCCTCTTCAATGCGTTCCGCCGGGATCGAAGCACCCCAGAGAAAGGCACGGAGACCGTCCTCGGTCTTGATGCGAAATTCGCCGTTGCCGGTAGGGGCGAACATGACGTCGTACACCAGGCCACTTCGTCGAATCCAAAGGCGGCCCATTCGGTGAGTCACGGCACGTCTTGTCAACGGCGATCCCGCGTGCGCCGCGCGCGAGCGGCCCGTGTGATCCGCGCCAAGACAATGCCGACCATCAAGAGGACGCCTCCCAGCAGGAGGAGCATGAAGGGGTTATTCCAGTCGCCGGTGAGCATGGGCACACCCAGGTCAGACGGGCGATGCGGAGCGCTCGATCAGAACTAGCGCCATGCAATGCCCGTACTGGAACCCATCGAATCATGCAGGCGGGCACGCTCATCTGGGGTGGGGTGCGCGAAAATCACCCACATGAACAGGACCGTTGCAGCCAGCAACAGCGTCAATGTCTCAACGACTCGCATGATTGACCCTCACCTGTGACTTCTCGGTAACAGCAAGCTGCGTTCCACGGGCTCCTCTGTGACTTCTTGCGGGTTTGCGGGCGGCGAGGCGTGGTGCGCGGAAGGTAACTACCGCAGTGTGGCTAAGATTCACCCAGTTCGGGCACCGCCCACACCTGAAAAAGATGCACGTGTTCCCGATCTGACGCTTCGGGGCCGCTCCTGGCGACTGCCAGACGCGCTACGGGGGCGATGCGACGCCGGCGGGCACAACACGAGGCAGCTCCTCGCGTGGGGACCGTCGGCCCGATTCGTAGCGGAGGCGTCAAGCGCGTGATTGTGGGGTGGTCTCTGACCTCGGACCCAATGACGTCCCCGAGATCTGCCCGACTTCCCGCTGCACAGATTCGACAACGCGGCCGAACACCTTCACCAACTCCACTCGCTCCTCCCTGAGACGCCGATTCTCTTCACTGAGTCGCTTGATCTCCCTGCGCAGCTCGTAGGTGAGGGCAAGGCTTTGGCCCCAGTCACTAACGCTGCCGCACGCGCCTCGTAGCCCGCGTCGCCGTTGATACCGCGTGGCTAGCAGCACGCCAACAATGACGACGATGAGCAGACCGGCGCCTAACACCGACAGCCAGACTGTGGGATCCTCCAGGCAGTACGGGGGCCATCGCATCATCTTCCTCATGGACTCTCGATAGATCGCCGACTGGTCCCTCGCCCTCCTTTCAGGAGCCAGTCGATCGCCGGGTCCGAAGCCTCCGCTTTCTGGGACCTCGCTTCGTCCTGTGAGCGAGCCGGCTCCTGCAGCCGCGACGGTCCCAGGGACCAAATCGTTTCCGGACTCGGGGTCGGCGCGGAAGCAGTCACCTGGCTTCGTGCGAGAGCCGGATCAGGGGTTCGTAACGGTGGAGGGATCCCGGCCTGTGTTTCTGGAGCCTTAGGCCAAATCGTCACGCGGCGGGAGTCCGGCTGTGCCAGCTCCGCCGTGGCGGGTTGAGGTACGGAGACTGACTTGGGTGTCTGGGTCTCGGCGAGTTGCGCGCCGGTGGCCGGTTCGACCGGCTTCCGGTCTGCGGGCGGGCGACCATCTTGTGAGAGCTGTCCGTCTGCCGAGGGCGGGGGGATGAGATTGTCCGGCCACAAAAACAGCATTGTCGCGCCGAGGATCGCCAGGCTCGCGAGCCCGGTGGAGATCCTGAGGAAAGAGCAAGCCACCTTGAGCGAAAGCAGGGGCGACCGGGCGCGGCCCGCCGTCGTCACGACGATTCGTCCGACGAACCAGGTGGACAGCCTCGAGAGTAACGGCAGCACACCGCGCGTTCGCGCGTGCAGGCCGACAAACCCCATCACCCCGACGCGGCTGGCCCCAATCATCCTCACCGCCGCTTGCCCGGTCACCCGGAGCCGGGCCAGCAGACCGGCGAAGCGCATGCTCGCGACGCGGGTGGCCTCGATTCCGCTCGCCGCGGCCCGCCCGAATAGCCTCATGAGTGTCGGCAGCGGCCTGCACAATGGCGAGTAGAGGAAGAATTGCGGTAGCTGCGGGTGCGCTCGCGTGAGCGGAGAGAAAAGGCGCGTGTCGATGATCTTGCTGACGCCGTGCAGCCGAGCAGCGTTCACCGCCTCCTGGACAGACTCTCGTCCCTTGCTGCATTCCACGCATTGCCTGACATGGGCTTCCAGGAGAGCCCACTCCGTCAGCCCAATCCCGCCGTGAAAGAGAGCAGAGAACCCCTCGCGGGCCTCGTGGCAATTCATGGCCGGTTCTCACAGCCGACCGGGACGGCAAGGATAACAGCGAGCGGACGGACGGCAATCAAGATCCAGTTGAGGGCGCTCATCTGCCCTCCCTCTGTCGCCGCTCAGCCCTCTCCGTCTGTCGGCGGGACATGCACTTTACCACGATGGCCGGCCATGCCGCTTCCGCTCCGCATGGTCTAGGATCGTTCGGTAGGCACGCGGGCTAGTTGGTCGCGGCGGGGGAAGCCAGGGCGCGGTAAGCCGGGCAACTCCAGAGGCGCCGTTCGACCTCCGCGGCGTACTGGCGGAACAGGCGTCCCCCCACGCCGCCGTAGCGCGCCTCCAGCTCGGCGGCCTGGATGTCCTCGGGGAGATCGGCGGCCTCAGGGAAGAAGTCGTCGACGCGAAAGCCCGCGGCGAGGCGCGCCTGGAGCGCCCGCGCCGCGGCCGCGTCGCGG
>JBDTUV010000360.1:0-3315 GCA_040007575.1 Gemmatimonadales bacterium | reverse complement strand
CGATCCCCGGTGGCGCCCTGTCCTGGGTGAACTGGATTGCCGGGGTGGCGGCGGTCTACTGCGCTGTCGTGTCCCTAGGGGCTCTATTGACCGGATCGCAGGTACGGGGCCTATTGTACGGCGCCGCCGCCATCGCGGCTTTCTTGTTGATACAGCGTAACTTGCGTGCTGATCCAACGCTCAGGCCCGCCGTTGACACCACTGCTCGGCCTGAGTTAGGTTCAGACAGGTAAAATGACCCCCGAACCGGTCGCCTCCAGCCATGGGGCTGACGGAAGGAGCAGTGCATGAGCGGCACCGATCAACAGCAGGCCCCAGCCAGCGGTTTTGCCCTTGTCATCACCGCCCGGGCGGCTGAAGAGGTGCAGAAGTTCATCGCCCAGGAACAGGTCCCAACCGACAGTGCCGGACTTCGCGTCAGCGTGCTGCCGGGCGGCTGTTCTGGTTTCAAATACAGCCTGAACGTCGAGGAGAGACCCCTCGAGGACGACATGGTCGCCGCAGTGAATGGTGTGCGAGTCTTCGTCGATGGCTTCAGCGCCCAGTATCTCACCGGGGTGACGATCGACTACGTGAGCTCGATGCAGGGCTCCGGCTTCACTTTCAGCAACCCGAACGCCACCGGCGGCTGCGGGTGCGGCAGCAGCTTCACCGCCTGAAACAGTGAGAAGTAAGAAGTGAGGGGTGAGAGGGCGATCGTTGACCTTTCTCACCCCTCTTCGTTTGTGCCCGTTTCACTAGCTTCTCACTTCTCACTTCTCACTTCTTACTGACCACCTTGCACACCGCCGACCTCGCCGTCGTCGCCGTATACTTTGCGTTTACCCTGGGCCTCGGCCTCTGGGTATCTCGCAGCCAGCGGAGTGCCGCGGATTACTTCCTTGGCGCTCGAGACCTGCCCGCCTGGGCCATCCTCCTCTCCATCGTCGCAACCGAGACCTCGGCTCTCACGGTCATCTCGGTGCCCGGCATCGGCGCGCGGGGCAACCTCACCTTTCTCCAACTCACCTTCGGGTACCTGGTCGGACGGATCGGCGTGGCGATCTGGCTCCTCCCTGGATACTTCCGCGGCGAGCAGGAGACCGCATACGCCCGGCTCGAGTCGCGCTTCGGGGTAGGTACCCGCCGGCTCACCTCGACCGTCTTTCTGGTGACCCGATTCCTGGGCGATGCCGTGCGGGTGTTTGCCAGCGCCATTCCTCTGGCTCTGGTGGCCGGCTGGAGCATCCCGACCTCGATCGTCGTGATGGGTGTCGTCACCATGGTCTATACCTGGTTCGGCGGCTTCAAGGCGGTGGTCTGGACCGACGTCCTGCAGCTGTCGGTGTATCTCGCCGGCGGCATCGGTGCCCTGCTCATCGCGTGGTCGCTGGCAGGGGGACCGGGTGTGGCGCTGGAGCTCGCACGAGAGGCGGGTAAGCTGAAGGTGATCGAGCCGGCCATCGACTTCACCAGGACATACACGCTGCTCGGCGGCCTGCTGGGAGGCGCTCTGTTGTCCGCGGCTTCCCACGGCACCGATCACCTCATCGTCCAGCGGCTGCTTGCCACCAGGTCGCTTCGCGATGCGCGCATCGCGCTGGTCGGCTCCGGAGTGATGGTGATCTTCCAGTTCACGCTGTTCCTGCTGGTGGGCTCCGCAATCTGGGCCGCTGGACTGGCGCCTGCCGGCGTGCCGGGAGATCAGCTCTTCCCCGCATTCGTGGTGAACCATCTTCCTACCGGCCTTGCCGGGCTCGTCGTGGCGGGCATCCTCGCCGCCGCCATGGGAACCCACAGCTCGGCCATCAATTCCCTCGCTTCGTCCACCACCCACGACCTGTACGCTTCCTGGACCGGGCGGCGAGACCCGGTTCATCTCCTCCGTGTCGGGAGGCTTTTCTCAGCGGTGTGGGCCACGGGCCTGATCGCGGGTGCGCTGTTCTTTCACTACGCTGCCAGTGGCAACGACACCCCGGTCGTCGTCCTGGCGCTCTCCATTGCATCGGTCACTTATGGGCCGTTACTCGGCACCTATTTCCTGGCCGGCCGCTGGCCTCGTGCCCAGGGCCGCGATGTGGTGGGCGCGGTGGCGGTGACCGTGCCTTTCATGCTGATCGTCGTGTTCGCCAGGCGATTGTCGGCGTATCTTGGCCTCGACTGGTTAGCACCGGTCGGCCGCCTGGCGTGGCCGTGGTACGTTCCACTCGGAACTCTTCTCGCAGTCTGCATCGGTGTCGCGCTGAGCTATCTTCCCCACGGCACAAAACAGACAGGGACATGGCAAGAATCCTGATCGGCGCCGATGTAGGCGGAACCAAGACAGCCGTAGCAGTGTCCGAGGGTGACAAGATCCTCGGCCGCGCCGATGGCCCAGGCGCCGCGGTGCGCCCCGGCCGAGCCCTGGTTGCAGCCACGACCATCACCGAAGTAGTCAGGCGGGCGCTGGCGGCTGCGGGGCGCCTGAACGGAGACGTGCTGGTCGTGGGCGCCGCCGGAGCCGGACGGGAGCCGGAGCGCGAGGAGCTGCGCAAGGCGCTGCGAGGGGAAAATCTGGCTACGAGTGTTGTAGTGACCACCGACATCGAGATCGCGCTGGCCGCGGCGTTCAGTGATGGGCCCGGCATCGTGGTGAGCGCGGGCACCGGAAGTGTGGCAGTCGGCCGGGACCAGGCCGGCAAGCAGCATCGGATCGGGGGCTACGGATGGCAGATGGGGGATGAGGGGAGTGGCTACGCCATCGGTCGCGCGGCGCTCGGCGCGGTGAGTCGAGCGGTTGATGCCCGCAGTCCCAGGACGGCGCTCAGCGAGCGGGTCCTTCGCGCAACCCGGAGCTCTGACTTCGATGCCCTGGTGCGCTGGGCAGCAACCGCATCACCGGCCGAGGTGGCCGCCCTGGCACCCCACGTACTGGCCGTCGCGGCGGAGGGAGACCAGCTCGCCCAGGGGATCACCGACTATGCGGCTCGCGAGCTGTCGCAGTTGGCTATCTGCCTGCTGCCGAAGATGGACCTTACACCGCCGGTTCGCGTGGCCGTGACCGGAGGATTGCTGGCCCCGGGGCAACCGCTCCGCAAGACGCTACTGGCCAAGCTCGGCGAGGAGCCCGCCTTTCAGACTACTGATGCGCCGGTCGACGCGGTCGCGGGCGCGCTCCGGCTCGCGACGAGCGCGACCTAGCGTTTTCCACCTGCCGCCACCCGCTGTAGCCGGCTATGCCTGACCCCGTATAACAGATAGATGACCAGGCCCACCACCAGCCAGACGCCGAAGCGGATCCAAGTCAGCCTCGGGAGCTGAAGCATCAGATAGAGACAGGCCACGATCGAGATAATC
>JBDTUV010000359.1:0-3317 GCA_040007575.1 Gemmatimonadales bacterium | reverse complement strand
AGTTCAACCCCGATCCCAGGTGCGACCTCGACTCGGCTCCCAACCGCAAGGTCGAGCGCAAGGTGGATGTGGCCCTATCGAATTCCTTCGGGTTCGGGGGGCACAACGTGACCCTCGCCGTCCGTGCCTGGGAGGCGTAGCTCCAGCCACACCCCTTGCACTCAGCCTCCGCGGCTCAGCCCAGTTCCGCTGGCCACCCCCCAAGTCTGAGTTGTGCAGGGCGGAGCAGTGGGGGAGCCCTGGGCCCCGGAGGCCGCGCCAGTGCGCACTCTTCCGTCGTTGTGATACAATCGACCTGAGGTTTAAATTCCTTGGTGTGTTACTTTCGGCACTTCAAGGAGATACGATGTCTGGCGGGATCGACCTGGCGCGCCTCCGTGACCCTCTGCTGCGGCCAATCGCTGAGAAGGTAAATCGTAGCGAGCGGCTCGACGCCGATGACGCGTTACTCCTCTATGCCACTTCGGATCTTCTTGGCCTGGGGACAATGGCCGACTACGCCAACCGGACCCGGAATGGCGACCGGGTCTTCTTCTCGGCCAACCAGCATATCAATCCCACTAACGTCTGCATTCTCCGTAACACCTGCACCTTCTGCTCCTTCGCCCGGATGCCGAAGGAGGACGGGGCCTACACCCGGTCGCTGGACGAGGTCTTCCACGAGGCAGCCCAGGCCACCGGGATGCCCACCCGGGAATTCCATATCGTGGGGGGGTTGCACCCCAAGCTCCGGCTGAGCTACTACACCGACATGATCCGGGGGCTCAAGGAACGGCACCCCGAGGTGCACATCAAGGCGCTCACCGCGGTCGAGATCGCGCACCTGGCCCGGATCGAGAAGATCTCGGAGCGTGAGGTGCTCATGGCCATGCAGGACGCGGGTCTTACCAGCCTGCCCGGCGGCGGAGCCGAGGTGTTCAGCACCGCGGTGCGGGCTACCATTGCGGAGCGGAAGCTCACGGGCGAGGAGTGGCTCCGTGTACACCGGGTGGCGCACGAGCTCGGCATCCCTACCAACTGCACCATGCTCTACGGCCACGTCGAGACGGCGGAGGATCGTATCGAGCATCTCAGCATGCTGCGGGCCTTGCAGGACGAGACCGGTGGCTTCCTCACCTACATCCCCCTGGCGTACCATCCCGATCATAACGAGCTGGGAGAAGAGATGGGGCGGGTCGGCACCGCCACGACGGGGTATGAGGACCTGAAGAACATCGCCCTGGGGCGGTTGTTCCTCGACAACATCCCCCACGTCAAGACCCACTGGCCCATGGTGACGCCGTTCCTGTCGCAGATCGCGCTCAGCTTCGGCTGCGACGACGTCGAAGGCACGGTGGTCTACGAGCGGATCTACCATGAGGCCGGTGCTCACACGGACATGCACCTGCCATACATGGACCTGGTTCGGCTGATCCGCGGGGCAGGGAAGGTGCCCGTCGAGCGGGACAGCCTGTACCAGACGGTGCGGGAGGATTTCGACGACCTGCCCCCCACCGATCCCGTAGGGGCCGACCGTGGTCGGCCCACCCACCGCGGTGCGCCCGTGCAGGTCCACGCCGCATGAGACTGGGACGCATTCCCTGGATCAACTGCTACCCGATCTACGGCGCCATCGATCGGGGCCTGGTGAGCATGCCGGCGGAGATGGTTTCCGGCACAGCGTCGGAGCTCAACGATCTGCTCGCCGCAAGTGCCCTGCAGGTCAGCGTGGTCTCGGCGGTGGAATACGCCCGTAACGCCGCGGCGTACCACCTGCTCCCCGACCTCGCGATTACCTGCGACGGGCCGGTCCACAGTGTGGCTCTCTTCTCCAGGCGCCCGATAGAGGATCTGTCCGGGTGCACCGTGCTGCTCACTGCGTCATCACGCACCTCGGTCCTGCTCCTCGAGCTGCTCTGCCGCCATCGCTGGGGCATCCGCCCGCACTTCGCCACCGCGCGGGCTGAAGCGCCCGACCTGGGTACACTCGCGGCCTTGCCTCACGAGGCAGTCCTGGTGATCGGTGACGCGGCGCTCCACCTGTCAGGGCAAGCTGCCTACCCGGTGAGGGTGGACCTGGGTGCCGAGTGGAAAGCCTGGACCGGACTGCCGTTCGTGTTTGCGGTGTGGGCGGCTCGTCGGGACGCTCTGGTAGCGGGGGTCCGAGTAGTCCACCAGCGTCTGCTGGACTCGCGCGCCTGGGGGCTGGCCCACCTGGACCTGCTGGCCGCGACCGCAGCGCAAAACACCGGGGTGGCCGAGGCGGTCTGCCGGGCCTACCTCGGCGACTTGGACTATGCGCTGTCCTACCGGCATTTGGCCGGGCTGACCGATTTCTTCCGTCGATTGGCACAGGAAGGGATGGTGCCGGACGGCTCACTCTCGTTCATCTCCGCCGCCTAACACAAAGGCATGCTAGCATGGCAGTTGTAGATCGTACTTCAAGTGAATTCTCTGAATATCTCGAGCTTTATGAGCGGGCCTCGCTCCTGGAGTTGGGCCAACTGGCTGACGCGGAGCGGTGGCGCCAGCACCCGGAAAACGTCGTCACCTACATCATCGACCGGAACATCAATTACACCAACGTCTGCGTCGCCGATTGCAAGTTCTGCGCGTTCTACCGCCGGCCCAAGCACCGGGAGGGATACGTTCTCAGCTTCGAGCAGATCGGCGCCAAGATCGACGAGTGCAAGGCCATCGGAGGAGTGCAGATCCTGCTCCAGGGGGGGCACAATCCCTACATCCCGTTCGAGTGGTATCTCGAGTTGATGCGCTACATCAAGCAGCATCACCCGATTCACATTCACGGCTTCTCCCCCTCCGAGGTGGTGTTCTTCAGTGAGCGCTTCGGGCTCTCAGTGGCTGAGGTGGTGCGACAGCTTCGGGCAGCCGGGCTCGACAGCATTCCTGGGGGCGGTGGAGAGATCCTGGTAGACTCGGTGCGGGAACGGGTGGCCAAAAAGAAGGCGCAGACCGAGGAATGGCTCGGAGTGCAGGAAGAGGCCCACCGGCAGGGAATGAAGACTTCGGTCACCATGATGTACGGCCTGGGCGAGAGCAACGCGGATCGGGTCGAGCATCTGCTACGGGTCCGCGAGCTGCAATCACGGACCGGCGGGTTCACCGCCTTCATTTGCTGGCCGCTCCAGCCGGAAGGCACCGGGATGGCCGATCAGCCCAAGACCGATGCCGTGGCTTACCTCCGGACCCTGGCGATGGGACGGATCATCTGCGACAACGTTCCCAACCTCCAGTCATCGTGGGTGACGATGGGACTCAAGGTGGGGCAGGTGGCCCTCCGGT
Source organism: Gemmatimonadales bacterium (assembly GCA_040007575.1). GTDB lineage: Bacteria > Gemmatimonadota > Gemmatimonadetes > Gemmatimonadales > GWC2-71-9 > CAVVWJ01. Next base: position 35 of record JBDTUV010000359.1, on the reverse strand, counting down.
TCGGCGCCAATGACTTCGGCAGTCTGATGATGGAA
>JBDTUV010000358.1:0-3322 GCA_040007575.1 Gemmatimonadales bacterium | reverse complement strand
CGCGGAAGGCTCCTCGCCTTCCACCCGGGGGATGAAGACCTTGACCGTGGTTCCCTGCTCCGGCTCGCTCGACACCCGGACGCCGCCCCCGTTCTGCTTGACGATCCCGTACACGATGGACAGCCCCAAGCCGGACCGGCTCCCCTGGGCGTGGGTGGAGAAGAACGGTTCGAACACGTGGGAGAGCGCCTCGCCGTCCATGCCGCTCCCGCTATCGCTAACCGCGAGCACGAGGTACCGGCCCGGCTTGACCGACCGGCCCCGGGTGGACCCGCTGATCTGGCGCTCGCCGGTTTCGATGGTAAGGCTGCCTCCCGCCGGCATCGCGTCCCGCGCGTTCAGGACCAGGTTGACCAGAACCTGTTCCAGTTGCCCCGGGTCCATCTTCACATCGCCCAGCCCGGGTCGGAGGCGAGTTACCAGCTGGATGTCGGCTCCGACCAGCCGCCGCAGCAACCCTTCCATATTGGTGACCACACTGTTCAGCTCGAGAGACCTGGGCTGAAGGCCCGGTTGCCGTCCGAAGCTCAGTAGCTGGCGGGTGAGTTGCGCCCCACGGTCAGCCGCTTTCCGGATCTGCTCCACGTCCTTCCGGCGAACGTGCTCCTCAGGCAGGTCGCTCAGGAGCAGGTCGCTGAAGCCGCGGATCGTCGTGAGCAGGTTGTTGAAGTCGTGAGCCACGCCCCCAGCCAAACGACCGGCGGCGTCCATCCGCTGGGCCTGGCGGAGCTGTTCTTCACTCAGCTGTAGTGCCGCGCGGGTGCGGGTGCGCTCGCTGATGTCGGTGGCGAGGACCAGGCGCGCCCGCCGGCCGTTCAGCTCCATCTCGTGCGATACCAGCTCCATATCCACGATCGTTCCATCCTTGCGCTGATGCTGGGCCAGGGCCACATCGCCTCGCTGCGCACCGGTGCGCTCCAGCCCGTGGTGGAGTCCGGGGGCATCGTCCGGCGGGAGGATGTCCATGATGGTCATGGAGACGAACTCGTCACGAGAGTAGCCGTAGTGGCGGGACGCCGCCTCGTTCACCTCGAGGAAAGCCAGAGTGTCGACGTCGAAGACCCACATCGGCTGGGGGTTGCTCCCGAACAGCATGCCATAGCGTTCGTTGGCCTCGCGTGCCGCCTGGTAGAGTCGCGCATTGTCCACGGCCAGGGCGGCGCGGCTGGCCAGCTCCTCGGCGAAGACCAGATCGTCTGCGTCGTATCTGCGGCCCGACACAGATCCCACCGCCAGCGTGATCGTCCCCGTATTACGCCCTCGAGCGAGCATGGGGACCCGGATAAACGATGTCGGCGTCAGGGCACGAAACAGCTTCAGCTGCTCCGCATCCTGGGCATGGGCGCGCAGGACCTCTTCGGTGACTTCGCCCATGTCGGGACGCGGTGCCGTACCGAACGGCGGCCGGGCCGAGCCGTACTCGCAGAGGGCCCTGACCAGGAGGTCCTTGGCCGGATCCCGGTGCGCACCGGAGATGAACTGGAGGGTGCCCTGTTCCGAGGCCACGTGGATCGCGCACCAATCCGCCAGCGTCGGCACCATGATCCGCGAGAGGTCGCGCAGGGTGAGCGTGTAATCCAGGGACGATGCCAGCATGGCGGAGGCTTCCGCGAAGAAGCCGAGCCGGCGTTCTACCCGCTCCACCTGGTCCCGGGAGAGCTGCATCTCGCGGGCGCGGTCCGCCTGCTCCTTGAGGCGGGCCACGAGGATGACAGTGACCGGTACGGCCACACTGATAGCCAGCAGGCTGTACGCGTTGGCCGGGGTGTAGCGCGGGTAAGAGCCCGGCTCGGAGAGGAAGTGTACCGCATACAGGAGTGTTACGAGGGCGCTGATGACTCCGGGCCTGAGCCCGCCGCTGTAGGTCGAGTAGACGACGGTGAACAGCAGAAACGGAAACGGATAGGCGATGGGCAGGCTGTGGCGCGCGAGGACATCCAACAGAATGGCCGTGGCCAACGTGAGCAATGGGCCCCGAACGTGGGCGCCAACCCGGGCCCATTGGGAACCGGACGCCATCCGAGTAATAGCCCGGGACACCATGGCGGTGCCGGTTACACGCTGCGCTGCTCCGCTTTGACCCATGATTGCTCCGGGAAAACCCCCGCTGCCACCGCCGTGCGGGGCGCGGGGGTTGTGGGAGTTAGGCATATCAAGCTCTAAGGTAAGACCCCGTGGCGTCTGTGACAGGCCTTACAGAGCAGCCCCTGGTATGGCGGAACGTCGCGGGTTGACGCACTTTATGATCTTCTTACCCGCCGGGTTTCCACCGTCGGCTCCAGACCCACGCTAATCGAGAGTCCGCCATGGCCGCTACCAGGAAGTCTGCCAAGCGCAGCGCCGCGAAAAAGCGCGCGGCTGCCAAGCGTCCGTCCTCCAAGAAGCAATCAAGCCGGAAGTCCAGCCCGAAGCGCCGGGGCAAACAGTCCCCCGCCCCGAAGACGACCAGCTTGAAGCGGCGCGCGAAGAAAGGCCTCAAGGCGGCCCGCGGGGGGCTCGATAGTGTGCTTCAGGTGGGAGAGAAGACCTGGGAGAGCTTGAAATCCACCACTGCCAATGTGATGGAAGGTATGGTCGAAGGAGTGAAGGAGACCTTCGCGGCTGATCCCAAGGAGTCATCCAGGCGCTCGAGCTCACGCTGAGGATGGTCCTCCTTGCGACCCGGCCGGTCCGACGATATGCTATCCCCCGTCCCTCAGCATAAGGTATAATCCCCGCAGGCCTTTCGTCCGAAAGGATATCCGCTCCATGGCCTTGCCTCGTCCGCTGTCCTGGTGCGCCCGTACACTCCTGCTTGGTGCCATTCTCGCAAGCCTCCCGGCAGTACTGCACGCGCAGGCGCAAGCCACGACCGGCGTCATCCGGGGGACGGTTACCGACTCCACCGGTCAGCCGCTGTCGGGCGCCACCGTGACCCTCCGGAGCCGCGAAACCAACGCGCAGCGGACCCTCACCACCAACGCGAGCGGCACCTACGTGGCCACTCTTCTCAGGGTCGGCTCGTATGACATCGGCGCCCGCGCGCTGGGGTTTCGCGAGTCCCGCCGGGACAGCGTCGGGCTACGGCTGGGCGAGTCGGTCGAACGGAACTTTGCCCTGGCGCCGCAGGTCGTGCAGCTGCAAGAGCTCACCGCCGCTGCGCCCGAGGCACCGGTGGACAACGGCTCGGTGTCCGCCACGCGGCTGACCGCGGAGGCGGTGGAAGGACTGCCCAACAACGGGCGGAACGTCTTCAACTTCACCACCCTTACCCCCAATGTGGCCATCGTGCAGGGGCCCGACGGCGATGAGATCAGCATCGGCGGCCAGCGCGGCATTCACA
>JBDTUV010000357.1:0-3323 GCA_040007575.1 Gemmatimonadales bacterium | reverse complement strand
GCCCAAAGAGCTCGCATTCGATCAGTTCGGAGGGAATGGCCGCGCAGTTTACCTCGACGAAGGGCTTCTCCCGCCGGGGAGAGGCCTCGTGCAGCCCCCGGGCGACGAGCTCCTTCCCGGTTCCATTCTCGCCGGTGATGAGCACCCTCGCGGAAGTGGGCCCCACCTTATCGATGAGCCCACGCACTGCTTCAAGTGGCGCGCTGGCCCCCACCATCGTGTACCGGTCTTCGGTAGCCTCGCGAAGCCGGGTATTCTCTCCCACCAGCTCGGAGTGCGCCAGAGCGTTGCGGACCGTGACCAGCAGACGATCGGTATCGAGCGGCTTCTCCAGAAAGTCGAACGCACCACGCTGGGTTGCCTCAACTGCGGTCGCTATGGTGCCGTGTCCTGATATCATGACCACCTGGGCACTGGGATCGAGGCTGCGGAGCCGGGTCAGTGTTTCCAGTCCATCGAGTCCAGCCATCTTCACATCGAGGAAGACCAGATGCGGCCGGAACTCGGAATAGACGGTGATGGCTTCGCCCCCCGAGGCTGTTACGCGGACCACGAGATCCTCGTACTCGAGCACCTGCTTCAGGGCCTGGCGGATCCCCGCCTCATCATCGACGATCAGGATCCGGTGGCTCATGAGCGTGGCGTTCCGAGGAGTGTCGCTCCGGAGGGACGGACGCGGATCTCGCGGATGCCTTCCGGAATCCGGATGAGGATGGTCCGCCTTGTCGTGTCACCGAAGGCTTTGGCCACCAGCTTGGGCACGGCGTCCTTCGGGATCGGAAACCCCCTGATCTGGAATGAATTGACTGCCCATTCGGCCCGGCCCGGTTTTGCAACCCAGATTGGCCCAGCGGCTCGCACCGGCTCCCGCTCCCGCAGCGCCACCGTAAGGGGACCGGTGAGTTCGCGAGGCAAGCGGGCGGTCGCAAGCTTGGCGTTGACTGCGACCGATCCATCGAGCAGCTCGACCTGAAGCGAATCGAGCTGGCGTCTGAGGCTGGGGTTGAGCCCCGCCCCGATCATCGATGCCACCTCCGATGGGGTGAGAACGACGGAGTCGGCGCCCCAGCCGTTGAGCGAGTCGATCTTCGACTGCGCCGAGACCAACGCCCGCGAGCCGGGTCGGCCAGTTGCGGTCGCAGGCTCACCGACGCCTGCTGAATCGAGTACCCGATGCAGCTCTGAGGCGAGGCGGTCCCGGTACAGCCAGCCGATGGCGAGCGCTGCGATGACTGCAACACCGCCCAGCAGCTTGAAGGGAAATGACAGGCAGCCCATCACTGGCCGAAGTCGATCGTCAGACGGGACTCGTAGCGCGGCCCCGTGGTCGTCAGCATGCTCTCGTACAGCACCAGCTGCCGAGCCACGAACGACACCCGCTCGAACACCTCGGCATGATCCTCGAGCCCGGTCGTGGGAAGTCGCTGACCTTCCCGAACGCGACCCAATGTGATGTGAGGTTGGAAGGGCGCCCCCTCGGGCGGGAAGCCGATGGCCTCGCAACCCCGCTCCATCCGATCCTGCAGTACCTCGAGGCCGGGAGGTGCCTGGACACCAACCCACAGTACCCGAGGCCGGGTACGGCTGGGGAACGCGCCAAGATCCCCAAGCTGGAGCGTCAGGGCGTCGGCGCCATTGGCCGCAAAGCGCAGCGCCTCGGCGATCACATCCAGACGCTCGGGAGCGACCTCTCCGAAGAACTTGAGAGTCATATGGAGACCTTCGTCGTGCACCCACCGCACCGGCCAGCCGGTTTCACGCAGCTTGGCCAGGAGGCCGAGAATCTGCTGGCGCGCTGGCTCCGTGACCGGCACCGCGGCAAAGAGCCGCATCAGCGCGATGACCGGGGCGCGATGGCGAGGAGCCCCCCGCGACGATAGCCGTTGGGGTCGAGCTCGACTGTTGCGAAACCCAGCTCGACAAAGAACGCAGCGATGGTGTCCCACCTGGCGCGGAGCTGCTCCATCTGGTCGGGAGCAACCTCCAGCCGGGCTTTTCCCCCGTGGTGCCGGACCCGGAGATCGCCACTGACGCCGAGGGTGCGGAGATAGGCCTCCCCCTGCTCCACCTGGCGGAGCCGCTCCGGGGTAATCTCGAGGCCATACAGCACACGGCTCGACAAACAGGGCGCGGCGGGCGCGTTCCAGGTCGGCAAGCCCAGCTCTCGCGCCGCGTCGCGGACATCCTGTTTGGTCCAGCCCAGCTCCGCCAGCGGTGACCGGATCTGCCGCTCGGCCGCCGCGCGCATGCCCGGGCGATGCTCGCCGAGATCATCCGCATTGGTGCCGTCGATGAGAGTATCGAAGTTGCCTTTTCTAGCGATCTCGTGAAGCCGGGCCCACAGCTCCGCCTTACAGAAGTAGCAGCGATCAGTGGGGTTGCTCAAGTATCGCGGATCCTCCAGCTCGTGGGTCTCGACCTCGGAGACGGGAATGTCGAACCGCTGCGCCAGCTCGGCGGCCGCGTCGGCCTGAACCGCCGGGTATGAGGCACTGCGTCCGGTAACCGCGAGGAAGTTCCCGCGGCCCAGCGCCTGGCGCGCCGCGACAGCCAGCAGACCGGAATCCACCCCGCCGGAGTAGCCTAGCACGACGCGGCCCAACGTCGAGAGATGGGCACGTAGATTTTCGAGGTCTGCCATGGGCAGTAACGTAATTGATAAAAAGCGTAAGCGGTAAGCGGTAAGCGGTGATCGGAGGGGTAGGACGGGAAATGTCCCCGAGCGCAGCGAGCGGACCAGGGCCCTAATACTATTAGAAAATGGCGGACGATAGTGCCCTCGAGATCACGCCCGACCTTCGCCTCCCCCTTTCGGAGCTCGAGTATCGGGCGTCTCGTTCGGGCGGACCCGGTGGCCAGCATGTGAACACGTCGTCCACTCGCATCGAGGTCTGGTGGGATGTGGCGGGTTCGCCCAGCCTGAGCCCGGAGCAGCGAGCGCGGTTGCTGGAGCGCCTGCGAACCAGGCTGGATTCGACCGGCCGTCTCAGGCTGGTGTCGAGTGGCACCCGGAGCCAGCTTCGCAATCGGGAGGATGCGACCGAGCGGTTGCGGTCGGTCGTTGCGACAGCTCTCGCCATTCGGAAGAAAAGGAAGCCGACCAAGCCGAGCCGGGCAGCGAAGGCGGCGAGGCTGGAGGCCAAGCGGAGGCGTGCGGCGACCAAACGGCACCGGCGCTCGCCCGGGGAGCGGGACGACTAGAAGCGCCCCGCCCTGCGTAGTTATGTTCTTGAACCTGTCTCCATCAGGTTGCTCGCTGCTTGGCACCATAGCAGCCGTAGGTTCGACTCCCAATTCCCCGCCCGCACTGGGCGCATGCCAAG
>JBDTUV010000356.1:0-3329 GCA_040007575.1 Gemmatimonadales bacterium | reverse complement strand
AGCGCCTCCAGCGCGGCGGCAACATTTCTCCCGCTCGAATCGACGGCGACTACCGAGTCGTCCTCGCGGCGGCGACCTTTCAGGAAACTGACCATTTAGTTACTCCGAGGAAATGCGCGCGGGATCGAGCGGCACTGATGGGTCAGGGCTCTGAGCGATCTCTGATCACACGCCGGGTGAAGATTGTGGCATAAGGCGGACGGGGGGCCTAACTGCAACGGGTGTGCCCCGGGCGCGGGTGTTACACAGCTGAGGCCGGATGGGACTGGACTAGAACGCAAATCGCTACGGGCGAGGGAGATTGGTCCGGGATCGCTGCCGTACCGAATGGGGCTGTTCCGAGCTCGGGGTAGGTCGGGTTGGCGAGGTGCGAGGAGTCCGGGCAGGTCGCACTTCGCGGCCGGGGTTAGAACCTAACGGTCAGCCCGACCCGGGCGAGTGAGCTCTGGATAGGAACGCTCAGCCGGCTGCCGCCCTGATCGGTGCGGCGGTCGATCCGCTGGAACTCGTAGTCGCCCGTGAGGCGGAATCGGCCTGAGCCAGGTCCGTAGGCCGCACTCAACCCCAGCTCGACGCCAAATGGGGCTGAGCCCCCACCACTAAAATCGGTTCCGGCCACATACGCTGTCCGAACCGCAACCTCGGCACCGGGCGCGAGCGGATACGTGGCTCGCACCCCGAGGCTGGCGGCGCTGAACGACTGAGCGGCGCGGGAGGGATCCACCCAGCGTTTCATATAGCCTGCCTCGATGCGCACCACACTCACCGCCCGGAGTCCCAGCCGGATGTTCAGCTGGTCTAAGGTGAAAGGCTCGAGCGCCGGGGCGGCATTTTTCTCTGGATCCAGGTCGAGGTGCCAGGCGTCCACCCGGAGGGCCAGACGCCCCCGTTCCACCGCCACCATCGCGCTGGGGCCGCCGCCGGTGAAATGCAGAAAGCCGGCCTGCTCCCGGTAATCGGCGAGGGCGTAACCCGCCCCCAGCGTCATCTGTTGGGCGCGGAGTGGCGTACCGGCCAGTGCCATCAGAGCCAGAGTCCACAACGCGAGCCTCACGACTTCCTCCCGCGTACGGGCTCGGGGACGATCCCGAGCTTCACCTGACGCCGGCGAATGGTGTTCTCCGCCGCAATCTCGGCGTTGCGCCGCGCGAGTTGCTCTCGCACCAAGCTGTTATAGAGGATGTTCGCCTGAGCCGGCACCGGAGCGGGCTTCTTGACCGTGGCCAGCACACCGACCAGTGCGGCGCCTACCCCGATGGTCAGGATTTCCCTGCGGCCTCCGCCCCCCAGCTTCGAGCTTTCCAGCGCCAGGCTCCCACCCAGGGCGAGCGAGGTCGCCATGAGCGCCAGACCAACCGGCTTCCAGCTCCGCGCCGGCACCACCGTCTCGGGCAGCAGGGCATATCCTGGAAGGTTGGTGAGATGGGGTAGCGTATCCACCGCTCCGACTTCGATCCGGAGCGGCACCGCTGCCGCGTAGCTGTCCCGGCCGGCGGTGGCCTCGACAACGACCCGGTAAGTGCCGCTTGCCGGTGGAAGCCCATTGGTCATGAGTCCGTTCCAGGCGAGGCGTACCGCCCCCTCACCTAGAGCCGAGTCCACGGTCATCTCACCGCCGGGTCCCATGATCCTGGTTCGCAGCCGCGCGGTACGGGTCACGTTGAAGCGGATCGGCAGAGACCCGACTCCGGCGATGAACTCGGTAGAGTCCACTCTCACTTCCCTCAGCACCAGCACTTGCGCCAGAGCCAAGGCGAAGGCGCTGGTGATCTTGGGCGAGACCCGGGTGGCGTCCAGGCCCCGGTCCGGGGTCATCATCAGGACCTGCTTGAACGCCTCGGTGGCCTGCCGGGTGCTGTCGAGTGACGCGTAGGAGAAGCCGAGCAGCTCGAAGTACCGGGCCTGGTCAGTCGCGCTCAGGCGCTCCCGGGATGCCTGCCTGGCCAGAGTGATCGCCTGGGCATAAGAAAGATTCGCGTAAGCCTGGCCGGCCCGGCGCAGGGTCGGGTTGTCCTGGGCCGCCACTGGAGAGCCGTATGCGCCGAGCGCAATCGCAAGAGCCGCCAGCGTCAGCATGAGCCGTCGTGTCATTCCGGCCCCGCCGGCTCGAGGCTGTATCGGCGCCGGATCGGGTTGGGACCCGTCACCACGATGATCTCTGTCTTGGTGCGATAGCCTTCCTGCTCGATCCGGAGCCGGTACCTGCCTGGCTGCAGCGGATAGTCGGCCACCGGCGTCGGTCCAACCTCCTGGTTATCCAGGTACAGGGTACCCCAGGGCTCCGAGGCTACCGTGAGGTAAGCGTTGTCTACTCTTGCCGGCTTCGGCTTCGCCGCGGGACTACCCTCTCCCTCAGCCGCAGGCGTTGGCGACGGCGACGGCGACGGCGACACTAGCGGCTTCAGCCGCTGGATGGGCGCAGGCTGCATGCCCTCGAGCGGCGGCACGATGACCTCTGCTGCAGGCGGCGGTTCGGACGGCTCCGCCGGGTCACGCAGGCCGGCCCAGGCTACTCCGCCGACCGCCAGACAAATGCCAAGGGTGATGACACTGCGTCGCCCCACCGTGCTGGAACGCTTCGGCTTAGCCGCCTTCGGGGCGCCGCTGGCCAGTGGCTTGATCGGGGCGCTGACGACGGTAGCGGAGCTCGAGCGCTTTTCGCCCAGGGCGGCGGCGAAGTCCTCCATGGTGGCGAAGCGCTGCTCCGGATCCTTGGAGAGTGCACGTTCCAGGGCTGCGCTCATGTCGCGTGGCACATCCGGCCGGGTGGCGAGCATCGGCGGGGGCGGCTCGAAGACCTGCTTATAGAGGATGCTGTGGGCCGATCCATCGAAGGGCTGCTTGCCGGTGAGGATCTGGTGGCCAACGATGGCGAGTGCGTACTGGTCGGCTCGCCCATCGACCTCGAGTCCCTTGGCCTGTTCCGGCGCCATGTAGTGCGGCGTCCCGATGATCGTTCCGGTGCCGGTGAGCTGTGAGGCACCCTGCAGCGCCTTGGAGATGCCGAAGTCGGTAAGCATCACCCGTCCGTCGGCCTCCATCATGATGTTGGCCGGCTTCACGTCACGATGCACGATCCGGCGCTGATGGGCGTGGCCCAGCGCGAGCGCGGCCTCGCGCAGCACCCGGCGAGCCACATCGATCGGAAGCGGGCCATTCTCCAGTAGCTGTTCCAGCGAGCGTCCGGTGACGTATTTCATCACGAAATAGACGAGCCCCGCCTCGCTTTCGACCCGATAGATAGGAATGATGTTGGGATGGTCGAGCTTGGCCGCAGTCTTAGCTTCCTGCTGGAAGCGAGGAATCAGCTTGGGATCGTGAGCCATCTC
>JBDTUV010000355.1:0-3331 GCA_040007575.1 Gemmatimonadales bacterium | reverse complement strand
AGCGCGCCTGCTTCGGGAGCAGGAGGTCCCGGGTTCAAATCCCGGCGCCCCGATAAGAAAGACGCCGAATCCTTTTGACTTAAGGATTCGGCGTTCTTCTCATATCCTTCAGATCCAAATTGGAAGCTCGGGAGGTCGGCGCTGCCGGGTAAAACGGAATGTCGAGGTCGTATCTGGGCAGCCTGCCGTGAGCGCGGTGCCTTCCGCGTCAGGTCGGCGCCACCTAGCTTCCACTTCTTGACGCCACTTCCGTACGCCTCCGCATCGCTCCAGGTGCCCAAGCGCTCGCCCTGGATCCTCCCCGGTATCCTGGTCGGGATCACCGTGGTGGCACTGATCCTGGCCGCAGCTCAGCCGGCCTGGTCAGCCCTGGCGTACTTCGTGCCCTTCACCTTTCTCGGAAACTCGCTCGCCCCACTGCCTTACGATGGCGCTGTGGTCTATCTCGGCGCGCGCTACCCGCTGTGGGTGATCGTGCCGCTCGGTGTCGCAGCGACGCTGCTCATCGAGGCGTGGAACATCGAGCTTCTGTCGCGCATGCTGGCACGTGAAGGCAGCCGCGCGTTTCGCAACCACAAGATCACGCAATGGTCGCTGCGCTGGTATCGCAAGGCACCATTCTGGTCGCTCGTGCTCACCTGTGTGCTGCCGATCGTTCCCCATTATCCCATGCGATTCCTGGCCGTGCTCGCGGCCTACCCGCTCTGGAAGTACCAGCTCTCCGTCATGATCGGGCGGGGCACTCGCTACTCGGTTCTGGTGCTGATCGGGACGGTATTACCCATCCCGGGGCCGTGGATCGTCTTGGCTAGCCTGGTGATACTCGCGTTCGGAGTGAGAGGAGCCCGGCGGATGAACCGCGGGCAGCCGGACCCGGCGGTCATCCCCGGCGCCGAAGCGAGGAGCCCGGAGGAAGCATGACCCGGTGCTTCATGCTCCTGGTGGACGGGCTCCGCCCCGACGTGGCCGAGGCCCGCCTTGCAGCCGGCCATCTCCCCCACATTGCCGCCATGCTGAAGGGCGGAGGGCGCACCCAGGCGATCACCGGATTTCCGTCGACGACCAGCGTCGCCTATCTGCCGTTTCTCACCGGGTGTACCCCGGGCCACTGCGACATCCCCTCCATCCGGTGGCTCGATCGTGCCGGCTACGGGGGGCGCTGGTGGCGGGATCGCAAGGCCATCCGGAGCTACTGCGGCTATCAGGCGCCGATGCTGGACGGCGACATCCGGACCGACGTGCGCACCATGTTCGAGCTGGTGCCGGAGAGCCTGGGAATCTTTACCCCGGTTGCACGGGGGCTGACGCGGGAGCGAGATCCGTCCCGCCGGGAGCGGCAGCTGTGGGGATCGGTCGCCCACGTAGCCATGTGGCACCAGCCGTCAGACGATACCGTGTCGCGGCATCTGCTCCGGGCCGTCGACGCCGGCTGGCGCTTTGTCTTCGCCCAGTTTCCCGCCGTGGACGGCTACACCCACCAGTCGGGGCCCGACTCGGTGCCGGTTCACCGCGCCCTGGCAAAGGTGGACGAGACCGTTGGCCGGCTGAGACAACGGCTGCTGATGAGGGAAGAGCTGGACGAAAGCCTCATTCTCCTGGTGAGCGATCACGGTGCCTCGGAGGTACATACTCACCTGGACCTGGCCGATTGGTTCCGGGCCCAAGGCGTTCCGACCCTCTCTCATCCTATTGTCTGGGAGCGGCGCCCCCGGGCGGCTGTGATGGTGGCGGGCAACGGGTCCGCCATGGTCTACGCGTCGCCAGGAGTGCCCCGGGCAGAGCGCTGGCCCATCGAGCGCCTCCGCACCCCGGCCGCATTTGGCAGCGGCGGAGATCTGATCGCTAGGCTGGTACGCGAGCCGTCGGTGGCATTTGTCGCCGCGGAATCAGGGAGCGGTGGCATTTGGCTCGAGAGCGAGAAGGGCTCCGCGCGAGTCTCGAGCCGGGACGGCATGGTCTCCTACCAGCCTCTCTCGGGAGATCCGCTCCTGCTCGAAGGTCCCTGGAGCGCCTCACCTCGTGAGTGGCTCGAGGCAACCTGGGACAGCCCGTTCCCGGATGCGCCTTTTCACCTGATGGACCAGTTCAGCACTCAGCGCTCGGGTGACTTATTGGTAATCGCACGGGAGGGATACGACTTTCGCGCCCGGTTCGAGATGCCGGAGCATCGCGCCGGCCATGGCAGCCTGATCCGGGCCCACATGCAGACCCCGGTCTGGTGCAGTCAGGCGATTCCTCCGGCACCGGTTCGGACGGTGGATCTCTTTCCGGCGATGTTGGACTGGCTCAGCGTCTCTGTGCCAGCCGGTATCGATGGTGAGCCGGTCTGGCTTCCAGGCAAGCGGCGGGGGAAAGGTAAGGTCGAGCTAGAAGACGCTCGCGGTCTCCGCGTCGCGGATCTGCTCCTTGGCGTCGGTCATGAACCGACGGTACTCCCGTCGCATGATCGGTGAGGCGAACATGAAGTCGGCCGACGCCCGGTTGCAGGCAATCGGGATATTGTAGACCATGGCGGTGCGGAGCAGCGCCTTCACATCCACATCGTGGGGGTGTGGCTCCAGCGGGTCCCAGAAGAACACCAGCAAGTCGATCCCACCGTCAACGATCCCGGCGCCGATCTGCAGGTCTCCGCCGAGCGTGCCGCTTCGGTAGCAGCGCACCGCCAGCTTGAGCTCGGCCGACAGCAGCCTGCCCGTCGTGCCGGTGGCGAGCAGCTCGTGTGCGCCCAGCCCGCCACGGTTCTCGCGAGCCCAGTCGAGCAGGTCCGCCTTCCGGTTGTCATGGGCGATCACCGCAATGCGCTTTCGCTCACCCATGATGATTGCACGGGTTGCCATTTATCCTCCAATTGTCTCAATGGTGAGCGCGCATCTATGGCGTGGGCCCCGGGGCCAGCACCTGAGCCGTGCGATCCAGAACCTGGCTGCGCTCCGTCTCGCACACCGTCGGCGCCTTGTCGCTCATGCCGCCTGGAGCTACCCAGCGGCTGGTAGAGCTTACCTCTGACTGGTTGTTGTCCCCCCGGACCTGGAGGGCGACGCTGACGTGGCAGGCCGCCGCCGTGCCCTGCCGCGCGCTCGCGCTGGGCCAGCGAGTGCCGGTGAGACGGCCCCCAGCCGAGTCGACCACATCCAGCGTGAACGATTCGCCTTGCAGTGCCCGGCGGGCACGGACATAGGCCGAGTCGCGGGACGCAGGGATCGGCGTGACGCTCGTGCTCTCAGGGCCGGCCACCAGGCCGGAGCAGGCGCCGGCACCTGACGCGATCAGCAGGAGCAGGTAAAGACGGGATAATGGTGCTAGAGTCATGAGCGGTCCTCAGCTGGGAGAA
>JBDTUV010000354.1:0-3346 GCA_040007575.1 Gemmatimonadales bacterium | reverse complement strand
CCCCGAAGCGCTGCTCCGGCAAGCCGAGGCGAGAACCCACGCTGATGGCTCCGGAGAACAGCACCGCTTCGAGGGTAATCAGTGAGGACGCACTGAGTGCCGCGAGCCCCAGCAAGGTTGGGCGGTATGCCCCTTGATCCCGCAGTGAAGCAAGGAGCACAGACCATGGCGAGCTTCGCGGCTCGCGAAGAGCAGAGGCGAGCGCGGCGGAGCGCGGCGCGGCTCGACTGGTGGCTCCGGCAGCCGTCACCCGCAGCAGAATTGCACCGCGCAACTCGATCTGCCCTTCTTGAGCGAGGCGGTCATTGGCCCGGCGGGCAGCCCAGTAGACACGCGGAATGCGCGTCTCCGCCGAGGCAGGGTCTCGACACGCATCGTCCAGGCGGGAGCATAGTAGGGTTTCGGCCTCGCGACCGGCGCGCTCGCCGCGGGCGCGCACGAGCGCCTCGACCAGGCGGGTGGCGGCATCGAGGACCCCGAAGCCGAACCAACTAGCATCCGCCTCAGCGGTCAGCATCAAGTTCGCAGCAACACCCTTGCTGGTGACCCGGGCTATCCGGCGCTCGAGCGGTTCCTTGAATCCACTGGTGCCCGCCCACTCGCGCCAAGCGGAAGCAGCGACAGGCATGGCGTGTAGGTGGATTTCCTGCGCTAACTGGGATGCCGAAACCCAGCGGCGACCGACCGCCGGGTCCATGACCTGGTACCAGGGGCCGTGACGACGCCACACCACCACGAAATGGGTAAAGCCGTTCGGAAGACGAACGACGAGCAGCGCCGGCAGCAGGCGGGCTTCGGGGAGTAGGAGATGATCCACCGGCACCAGCACCTGCTCAGCAGCGAGCCCTAATTGGCCGGCGACCTCTTCGAGAGTGTCGATAGAAGTACCGTCCACGTCGGTCTGGCATGCTTCGCGTAGCCGGTCGTAGCTCACGGGGATGCCGAAGCCTTGCAGCAAGCACTTGAGTGCCGCCGGGCCGCAGTCCATAGCGGAGGTCTGTACAACTTCTACGGCCCACAAGCGGCGGCCGCCGAAGGGCATCACCGGGTCCGGCCCTTGCCCGGGGTGGAGTCAGGATCCTCGCGCCGGATCAGCCGGCCGGCGTTACGAAGTGCCAACCGCCAGGGGGAGAGGCGGTCGACTTCGATTGCCACGGTGCCCGGCAGCCCGTGCATCACAGGTGCGGCCTGATCAGTCTGGGGCGCCAAATCGAGCTCCACTCGGAACCGGCCTGAGTCCGGCTCCTCAGCCACGCGGGCAACGCGGGCCGAAAGGGAGCCGTACTCGAGCCACGAGAAACCGGCCAACCGCACTCGTCCTGTTTGGCTCGGTTTGATCCTTCCGAGTGCGTCGGCGGGGAAGAAGGCCACGGCATGAACACGGCCTTCGGGAAGGACGGTGCCAATTCTGTGGCCGGCCTCGACAAAGCTTCCGGCCGGCAGGTTGCTCAGCTCCGCAATCCGTCCGGAAACCGGTGCAGGCACGGCGCTCATGCGCTGGGTGTGTCGCAGGCTCTGGAGCTGAGCCTCCTTCGCGGCCCGCTGACCGCGTAGCTCGATCAGGCTGCGGTCCAGCTCCGCCAGCCTCACCCGGCGACCCAGTACCCGCACCTGGCGGTCGGTACCGGCGGTCCGTGCCGTCGCGGCCGCAGCCGTGGCCGCGGCACTTCGACCCTCAGCCTCGGTCACCGCCTTCCGGTACTCGTCCGCGGTCACACTCCTGCTCTGCCACAGCCTCTCCGTTCGTTGTCGCTCCTCTTCGGCGAGTCGGGCGCGCGTCTCCGCCTCATGCTGGCGAGCCTGCGCCGCCGCCCGGTCGGACTCCCGCCCCTCGGTTTCGGGGCCCAAAATGGTCGCGCTTGCCGCCCGTTCCCGGCCCAACGCGAGAATGCGCATCTGGAGATCCTGAAGCTCCGAGGCGGCCACCGCGGCAATCAGTGAGTCGGTGGATGCGTCGAGCTCCAGCAGTACTTCGTCGACTTGTACCGCCTGGCCGATATGCATGTGATTGACCCGCACGGTACCGCTCAGGGGGGCCGTAATGGGGCTGGGGACCCCGGCGACCTCGAGTCGAGCATTGTCCGACAGCTGGTATACCGGCACACGTCCGGCTGCAAACCACCACAGCCAGGCCGATAGCACGAGCAGAGCGCAAAGCAGGACGCCAGGCCAGTGCCGTAGACCGGTAGTCTCGAGCGCCCGAGTCGTCTTGGAGTACGGGTTCGGCATCTGGGGGTCGTAGCCTGATGGGCGGGATAACGAGATGGACTGAGTAGCTGCAGCCTTAGTATGGCGAAGAAGCAAGGCGGGCACAACGCGGCTCGATCAGTAGCAGCTTGACTTCCCCTATCCCGGCCCCCACATTGGCGGCCCTCCCCCCGGTACAATGCCTTGTTTGGTATCGGCAGCCGGCGCCGTTCGTGGTGCAGCCCGGCTGGGAGCTGTCGGAGTAGATGCCGTCAGTGCCCGGGCGGCTATCCCGCCAGAGATATGGCTACTCACTCTTACCAGAGGTGGCTATGCGCGTCAAAAGCTGCATCAAGTCCGGGAGCCGATACATCCTAATCTCCGGCTGACTGACTCCTACCGGCACGCAAAGGTGCTGGAGGGTAGTGTCCTGAAGTAACGCGGTTTCCTCATCCACACAGGATCTAGCCATGCGCGTCAAGAGCAGCATCAAGTCCGGGAGCCGGTACATGCTGGCGTCCGGCTGACTCGGCTGAACTCACCGGCTTGTCGCGGTGCGAGCCCTGCCGGCGATTCCCTGCGGGTTGTCACCCGTATCGGGGACGTTGGCGGGGCTTCGGCTGATTTGACATCCGTTCGCCCTGCCTCCACCTTCAAAATCCAACCCATCCCAGGAGGTGGAGGCCATGAAGGTCTATGGCTCCAGCGCCATAAGAAACGTGGCGTTCGTCGGGCACGGCGCTAGCGGCAAAACCTCTCTAGTCGACGCGCTCGCCTTCGTTTCCGGCGCCAGCCGGCGCCACGGCTCGATCAAAGACGGCACCACCCTCACGGACTACTCCCCCGACGAAATCGATCGCAAGCACACCATCAATCTCGGCCTGGGTCACGCCGAGTGGCTCGACACCAAGATCAACCTCATCGACACCCCCGGCTATCTCGACTACTTCGGCGAGGTCGTCAGCGGCCTGCACGCGGCCGATGCCGCCGTCGTCGTCCTCAGCGGTACGGGAGGGGTGGAGGTTGGCACTGAAAAGGTCTGGGAAGTCTGCGACCAGCTGCACCTGCCCCGGGTCCTCTTCGTTTCGCTGATGGACAAGGAGCACGCTGACTTCCAGCGGGTCTTCGATGACGTGAAGACTCATCTGACGCCCAAGGT
>JBDTUV010000353.1:0-3350 GCA_040007575.1 Gemmatimonadales bacterium | reverse complement strand
GCCGCGGAACTGCACCGGCTGGATGAAGGGCGCGGCGACAGGGAGTCCTTGCTGCAGCGCCGGCGAGAACCGAAGCTCGGGCGAGCCCGCCAGGGCGGCCGAATCGAGCGCGGGGTAGCCGCTGGATTCGGCGATGCGGGTGGAATCCGGGAGTACGTGGCCGGCGGAGTCGACGTAGAGCCGGAGCAGCACCAAGCCCTCGATCCCCTGCTCCAGCAGCGCCGGTGGATATCGGACCGGCGACACGGCATTGATGGCCACGGGCGGCTCCTCGGCCGGCGTGGCCGGCCCGGTATCGTTGCGGTCAGCCAGCCTCATGGTCCCGTCGCTCTTTCGCTCGCAGGCTACCAGAAGCAGGGCGACACTAACAGGCACCACCAAGATATGACCCGCTTTCAATGCCGCTCCCCTGCCCGCCGCTTGAAGTCCGCCAGACGATTCAACGCCTCGAGCGGCGTGAGCGTGTCCAGGTCCAGCGACTCGAGCTCCTTCATCATGGGGTCGACCCCTTCGCCGAAGAGCGGAAGCTGTCCCGGATCGCGGGAGAGCGGCGGTGGCGGCCCCGGCACCATCCGGTGTTCCCCCTCGAGCGTCGCCAGGATCTCGCGAGCCCGGCCGACGACGGCCTGGGGCAGTCCGGCGAGCTGAGCCACGTGGATGCCATAGGACCGGTCGGTGCCGCCCGGCTCGAGGCGGTGGAGAAAGACCACCGTGTCGCCGGTCTCCCTCACCGCCACGTTGTAATTCCGGGCGTGCTGGAGCCGCTCGGGCAGCTGCATCAGCTCGTGATAGTGGGTCGCGAACATCGTTTTGCAGCCCACCCGGTCGTGCAAGTGCTCGGTTACCGCCCAGGCGATGGCCACGCCGTCGTAGGTGGACGTCCCCCGTCCGATCTCATCGAGCAGTACCAGGCTTCGCGCGGTGGCATTGTGCAGGATGGCGCTGGTCTCGCTCATCTCCACCATGAAGGTGGATTGCCCGCCCGCCAGATTGTCGCTCGCACCGACCCGGGTGAAGAGGCGATCCACGGCGCCGACCGATGCCTCGGCGGCAGGCACAAAGGAGCCGATCTGCGCCAGCACGACGCAGAGGCCGATCTGCCGGAGAATGGTGGACTTCCCCGCCATGTTGGGACCAGTCACCAGGGCCACCCGCTCCGATTCGGTAAAGCGCGCATCGTTGGGAATGAACGACTCCCGCTGCATCATCCGCTCGATCACCGGATGCCGGCTCTCCTTGAGCGTGAGGTCGAACCGGTCGGTAATCTCGGGCCGTACGTAACGTCCCGCCACGGCACACTCGGCCAACCCGGCCCACACGTCGAGCCGGGCCAGCACCCGCGCCGTGCTCTGAATCCGCCCGATTGCCTGCGCCACGAGGTCCCTGAGGGCTCCGAACAGCTCCGCCTCACGGACCCCCATCCGCTCCTCGGCGCCGAGGACACGGGCCTCGTAGTCCTTGAGCTCGGGCGTGACGTACCGCTCGGCGGTCGAGAGCGTCTGCCGCCGCTCGTAGTCGGCGGGCACCCGGCCGGTGTGGGTGTGGGTCACCTCGAGATAGTAGCCGAACACCTTATTGAATCCGACCTTGAGCGACGGGATGCCGGTGCGCTCACGCTCCCGCTGCTGGAGCGAGGCGATGTACTGCCGGCCGCCGTCCCTCAGCGACCGGAGCTCATCGAGCTCGGTATCGTAGCCGGGACGAATGACCCCGCCATCCGCCAGCGTGGCGGGCAGCCGCTCGGCCAGCGCTGCGCCGAGATCGGTGCTCAGGTCAGCGAGGAGGTCGAGCTCGTCGGCAGCCTGAGCCAGCGCCACGCTGTGGCCGCCGTGAGGGAGTGGCGATCCGGCCAGCTCGTTGAGGGCGCCGGCCACGTCGGGGAGCCGCTGAAACGAGTCGCCCAGGGCGCCCAGCTCCCGAGGTGTCGCCCGGCCGGCGGCGGCACGGCCGGCCAGCCGCTCCACGTCGCGGACACCATCGAGCGCCTCGCGCAGACGAGCCCGGCCTCGACCGTCCCGCACGCTCACCTCGACCGCGTCGAGCCGGGCGTTTACCGCGGCCGGATCGCGCAGCGGCGAGAGCAGCCACTGACGCAGGAGCCGCCCGCCCATTGGCGTGAGGGTGGCGTCGATGATCTCGAGGAGGGTGCAGCCCCGGACCCCGGCGCAGAGCGGCTCGACCAGCTCCAGGTTGCGCCGGGTCATCTCATCGATCCAGAGGAAGGCGTCACTCCGGCGAACGACGGGACGAATGAGATGGGGGAGGCCGCCGGGCTGAAGCTCGGTGAGATAGCGCAGCAGGGCGCCGGCCGCTCCCACGGCAGGATCGTCGTCCGGGCCTACGCCGAGCCCATCGAGCGATGCGAGGCTGAAGCGGCGAGCCAGCTCCTCGCGGGCGAGAGCGGGGTCGAATTCCCAGGGCTCCCGGGTAGTGAGCAGGGAGGAAGCGGGTAAGCGGGTAAGCGGGTAAGTATCGCCGGCAGGAATCACAATCTCGGCGGGACCGAGTCGGGACAGTGCTTCCTCGAGGCCGCCGAGGCTCAGGCTCTCCAGGAGGAACTCACCGGTGCTCAGGTCGATTGCAGCCAGACCTGAGGTCCCATCTTCCTGCCTACCTGCTTCTCCGCCCCTCGCTACGCTCGGGGCAAGCTCTACCCGCTTACCCGCCGCAAGCGCTACCAACCAATTATTCCGCGACCCCGCCACCCAGCCTTCCTGCATCAGCGCGCCGGGTGTCAGCGTCTCGACCACCTCCCGGCGCACCAGGCCGCGGGCAAGCTTGGGGTCTTCCACCTGCTCGCAGATGGCGACTCGGTGCCCGGCGCCCACCAGTAGACGCAGGTACTCGGCGGCAGCCTTCACCGGCACGCCCGCGAGGGGTACGCCGTCGCCGCGGGAGGTCAGGGTGATGTCGAGGATTCGAGCGGCGAGCCGGGCGTCTTCGTGGAACATCTCATAGAAGTCGCCGACCCTATAGAACAGAATGGCTTCCGGGTGCTGCGCCTTCACCTCCCGCCAATGCTTGAGCATCGGCGGGGTCGGTGTGGCACTGTCCCGGCTGGCGAGGGGCATGCAGTCAATATAACAGTCGCCCTCACGCGTCAGGCGCGATCTTCTCCAGCTCCTTCATGTCTTTCTTCGTCAGCCGTATTTCGGCGGCCGCCACGTTCTCCTCCAGGTGCTCGACTGACGTAGTCCCAGGGATCACCAGCATCGCCGGCGAGTGTTCCAGCAGCCAGGCGAGCGCTATCTGAAACACCGTGGCCCCGTGTCGTGCGGCGACGGCGTGGAGCACCGGGTGATCCACCACACCGGCGGAGAGCGGGAACCACGGTATGAACGCCAGCCCTT
>JBDTUV010000352.1:0-3351 GCA_040007575.1 Gemmatimonadales bacterium | reverse complement strand
CAGCTCGGGATGGAACTGACAGCCGATGAACCAGGCGTGGTCGGGCAGCTCGATCACCTCGACCAGCCCGCCGTCGGGCGACTGGCCGGACAGGCGAAGCCCGAACTCCGCGAGCACATCGCGGTAGGCGTTGCTGACTTCCCAGCGGTGACGGTGGCGCTCGCTGATCTCTCCGGTTCCGTATGCCTGGGCCGCGCGCGACCCGGGCCGGAGCCGGGCGGTATAGGCGCCGAGCCGCATGGTCCCGCCCATGTCCGACACCTCGCGCTGTGATTGCAGCAGCGAGATGACCGGCGTCTCGCAGTTGGGCTCGAACTCGGTGCTGTTGGTGTCGGGAAGGTGGCAGACGTTGCGGGCGAACTCGATGATGGCAACCTGCAGGCCGAGGCAGATGCCGAAGAATGGAAGGTCGTTCTCCCGCGCCCAGCGGACCGCCTCGACCATCCCGCCGATACCCCGCTCGCCGAACCCGCCGGGGATGAGCAGGCCGTCGCAGCCGCCGAGCAGCCGCTTGGCCGCCGCCTGGTCGGTAAACTGATCACTGGCAAGCCATTCGATCTCGACCCTTGCCTCGCTCGGAATGCCGCCGTGAGTCAACGCCTCCTGCACCGACTTGTACGCGTCGTGCAGGTCGGTGTACTTGCCGACCACGGCGATGCGCACCCGGTGGGCCGGATGCAGGATCCGCTCGGTCATGATCCTCCAGGGCTGGAGGTCGGGTTCCCTGGTCTCCAGCCGAAGGCGCTGACAGACTTCCCGGTCCAGGCCCTGCTCGAAGAACCGCACCGGGATCTCGTAGATCGACTTCACGTCCGGGCTCTCGATGACGCAGCCGAAATCCACGTTGCAGAACAGGGCGATCTTGCGCTTGATCTCAGGGGCCAGCGGCTGCTCGCTCCGGCAGATCAGGATGTCGGGCTGGATTCCGATCTGCATCAGGTCGCGCACGGAGTGCTGGGTGGGCTTCGTCTTGAGCTCGCCCGCGGCCGCGATGTAGGGGACCAGGGTGAGATGAATGAAGAGCGCGTTGTCCCGCCCGACTTCCTGGCGGAACTGCCGGATGGCCTCGAGGAACGGCAGCGATTCGATGTCGCCGACGGTTCCCCCGATCTCGGTGATGACGATGTCGTGCCCCGGTGCCGGCCGCCGGATGGCGTTCTTGATCTCGTCGGTGATATGCGGGATCACCTGCACGGTGGAGCCGAGATACTCTCCCCGGCGCTCCTTGTTGATCACCGTCTGGTAGATACGGCCCGTGGTGGTGTTGTTCTGCCGGGAGAGCGACCGGTCGATGAAGCGCTCGTAGTGCCCCAGGTCCAGGTCGGTCTCTGCCCCGTCGTCGGTGACGAACACCTCGCCATGCTGAAAGGGCGACATGGTGCCCGGATCCACGTTGATGTAGGGATCGAATTTCTGCATCGTCACACTGAGGCCGCGCTCGACCAGTAACCGGCCAAGCGAAGCGGCGGCGATGCCCTTCCCGAGAGAAGACACGACGCCGCCGGTAACGAAGATGTACTTGGTTGCGTTGGGAGCCGTGGTCATTAGACCTGCCCTTGAAAAGTGTGCCAGTGGGCTTCCGCCCGTCGGAGATCCTCGGCTGTATCCACCCCTGGGAGCGCGGCCTCCTGCAGTCGCGCCACCCCAATCGTCATGCCGTTGTGCAGCGCCCGGAGCTGCTCCAGTCGCTCAGCCAGCTCGGCCTCGCAGGGCGGCAACGTAACCCAGCGGGCCAGCGCTGCTCGAGTAAACGCGTAAATACCCAGGTGTTGCCAGTACAAACCGTCGCTCGGATCGCCAGGTTCTCGCAGGCACGGGATCCTCGCCCGAGAAAAGTAGAGGGCTCGCCCACGTGCATCGGTTACGACCTTTACCCGGCTGGGATCATCCGCCAACGCCGGATCGAGCGGAGCCGCGGCGGTGCCGATTTCGTCCCCCTGCTCCACCCGCGCCAACGCTCCGGCCAGGGCTTCACGCGTCAGAAATGGCTCATCGCCCTGGATATTCACGATGGTGTCGAAACCGGCGCAGTCGGCGCGGGCGGCAACCTCGGCAACTCGATCCGTCCCGGTCTGGTGCCCACCGTCGGTGAGGACCGCCCGAACCCCCGACCGCTCGGCGACCTGGACCACCCGGGCTGAATCAGTCGCGACCACCAGCTCCCCGATCAGACCGTGCTCCAACACACGCTCGATGACCCGGGTGATCAGTGGCTCACCTGCCAGGAGCTGAAGCGGTTTATTGGGGAGGCGGGTGGAGCCGAGACGAGCCGGAATCACGCCCAGGACACGCATCACGGAAGCTAATAAAGAGGGGGTCCCGAGTCAAAAGTTGTGCCGTGCCGGTCGGAGTCAGAATCGGGGACCTAGAAGGTTGTACGTCAAAGAGTTAGACAGTCAGAAGCTGAGCGGGTGAAATGGTGATCCCGGCCAAGACAAGAAAGTTGGCAAGAAGGCGCTTGCCCTGCAGGGTGGCAACTGATTCGGGGTGAAATTGGACCCCGTAGACCGGAAGGGTGCGGTGACAGAGGGCCATGACCTCCTGGCCGCGAGGACGGTCGGTCGACCAAGCCACGATCTCGAGCTCCGCCGGGAGTTGCTCGGGTGACACCACGAGCGAGTGGTAGCGCATCACCTCCATGGGTGAGGGAATGCCTTGAAAGAGTCGGTGCCCGGTATGGGCCACCATCGTGGTTTTCCCGTGCATGAGTCGGTCCGCTCTCACCACCCTGCCACCGAATGCTTCACCGATCGCCTGATGTCCAAGGCAAACGCCGAGGATGGGCACGGCCCCCGCTGCCGCACGGACCAGCGGAACCGAGATGCCGGCCTCCCCAGGGGTGCAAGGTCCAGGAGAAATGACGATGGCGGAGGGGCGCAGCGCGAGAGCAGCCTCCGGCGTCAGAGCATCGTTGCGGTACACCACCGGATCGGCGCCCAGCTCACCCGCGTACTGAACGAGGTTGTAGGTGAAGCTGTCGTAGTTGTCGAGAACAAGGAGCATCGGTCGAAGCTATCGGGAGTGTGCCGAGTCCGCCATCGGGCGCAGCACCCGCCGAGCGGAATCGGCGCGCCGCCGTCCTTCGAGTCGAAGCGAGTCGATCATGCGGTCTCGCACGGCGTTCACCGAGTCGGCGGTGAGCTCGACGGCGGCGATGATCGAATCCACCTGGGCTTCAGCTATGGGCGGCGTCGAGTCATGGCCCAGATCGATATTCTGGAGCTCGTCGACCAGGCTGCGGGGCAGAAACAGAGGGACGGTGACATTCCCGGGATGGAAGACCGCCTGCCCGTACTCTACCAGGTCGACATCCACAGAGTCATCCTTGGCGCACCAGAAGTTCCCTTCCGG
>JBDTUV010000351.1:0-3371 GCA_040007575.1 Gemmatimonadales bacterium | reverse complement strand
TCTTGCGCCTGTTGCCCGCCGTCGACTTCCGGAAAGCTCCCCACCGTTGTGCCGGCCGCGGTCACGTAGCTCACAGCCAGGTAATCGCGGGTATCCAGCTTGGTGGCGAGGGCGATCCAGAGTCCGGAAGGGTCGAGGTAGTAGTCCTTGTTCTGAAGCAGGGCTTCCCACCTGACTGCAGCGAGCTTCTGGAGGGTATCAGCGGTGCGCGCCGTAGCCGTGATCCCGGCTAAGTTTGGATCAGTGGATTGCCCCACCGTGGGTCGGTAGCGGTACACCCGCACCTGTACCGGCCGATCTGCCGTGGGCACGACCGAGGGATCGAGGCTCAGAATGTCCAGCGCGGGATACCCGGGGACGAGCAACGGATCGACCAGCCAGAAAAACCGGCCCGACTCGAAGTCGAGATCTCTGGCCGACCGATCCTGAGGCTGGCTGGCGGTCTGCCCCACCGTATAGGTGCGGGACGCCACCTGCGAGCCCTTCTGTGTGGCGGCCAGGGTCTGGATCTGGAGCGATCCTACCTCGAAGCTCGCGTTGACGCCGAAGTTGTTCGCCGGAATGGCGGCCGTGATGAAACGCGAAGACGGGAGCCGGAACGTGACCGTGCCGACTTCGATCCGCCGGACAATCTCATCCTCCAGCCCTTGATAGTAGACCTGGATGTTGTTGTTGGCGCTGAAATCACGTTCGCTGTCGTAGTCCACGTCCACGTGGACTCGGCGTCCGATGAGCCCGCTCGAGCGGAGGGTGAGAATGTTGTCCAGTCTCGGCGCCTGAAAGCCGCCGCGGCATCCGGAGCTCGGGTCCAGGAGGAGAACGGGACTGCACCGCTCGTTGCGCAGGCGCTCGGACCGGATCTCCAGGCGCACTTGGCCGTCAATGGCCAGGTCGGCATACTTCTCCGAGAGCCCCAGGACGCCCCGCCGCGGTCCGGTTGGCTCGGCGCCTTCGGGTTGAGCGTCCTGGAGTGCTTGGCCGTACAGGGTCAGATAGCGGAACGCGGTGACACGCTCATTCCTGGCGGAATCGAGGGCTACGCTGACAGTACTGTCCCACGCCAGGCCACGCACTCCTGGCGGCAGTCTGGGCGCCCCAAGCCAGGGAGCCCGCAGAGCCGGCGGCTCACGGAGTACCAGGGGAGCCACCGAGAAGGTGGGCCGGACACCTATTACGGTCGTGTCCGCTCGGACCGAGTCCGCCTGCCCAGCCAGGAGCCGCGGGAGCGTAACAAGGCAGAAAAGGGCGACGAGAGAGCGCGCCACTCTAGGGCAATGCAACGATATAGGAGCTTGAGAGAAGTGGATCCGGAAATATAATGAGACCACGAAACCCTTACAACCATACAAGTTAGCTGACGTGCGCCTGCTCCATCGCTATCTCCTGCGCCAGCTCGTGGCACCCTTCTGCTTCGCCCTGGCCGCCTTGACCGGCTTCATGCTGATCAGCCAGGTCGCCAAGAAATTCGGTGCCCTGGTTGGCAAGGGACTGCCTTGGTCGGTGATCACCGAAGTGTTCGTCCTGAGCCTTCCATTTATCATCGCCATGACCCTGCCGATGGCGGTCCTGCTGGCCGTCCTCTACACCTTTAGCCATCTGGCGGCGGACAACGAGATCACCGCCATGCGGGCCAACGGGATCAGTGTGTACCAGGTCCTGGCTCCGGTGCTCGTCTGGGGCATGCTCATGGCCGTCTTGAACCTGGCATTCGTGGATCAGGTTCTGCCCCGAAGCAACGCCCGCCTCCGTTCACTGCTCATCGATATCGGGCGGAAGAAGGCGGCGTTCGGGCTCCGGGAGCAGGTCATCAATGAGGTCCCCCCTTCCAAGTACTTCATCCGGGCGACTCGAATCGATGCCGCGACCGGCCGCTTGAAGGGGGTCACGATCTATGACGTTGGAGGCGATGCGAGCCGCCGAATCATTTACGCAGACAGCGGTTCCATGGCGTACGCCGAGGGGCAGACCGACCTGAGCTTGCGCCTGTACGACGGGTCGATCCACCAGTACCGCCCCGCCGAGCCTACCAGGTTTCAGCTCACCTACTTCACGGTGAACGACATCAGGGTCAAGAACGTCTACGACGAGCTCCAGCGGAACACCAGCGAATCCATTCGGGGCGACCGGGAGATGAGCACCTGTGAAATGGTGGCGGTCGTAGACGAAGCCAAGAAAGAACAGGTCGCGGCCAGACGAGAACGGGCCGAGCTCGTCCAGCACGATCTGCGTGCCCTGCTCGCGCTTCCGCCCCTCCCAGCCCTCCCCACGTCAAGACGCGATTCCGCCGGGGGTGGATACTGCACCTGGCTGAAGTCAATTCAGAAACTCATCCTACCGGGGACGGCACAAGCTCAGACACCCGCACAGGTCCGGTCACCAACTCAGGGCAAGGTCCGGTCACCGGCTCAGGGCAAGGTCCAGGCACCCCAGGCACCCGTACGGATCCAGCCACCCCAAACACCTGGGCAGGTCCAGCTTCCGAAGCTCCAGACGCCGCCGCGGGGGAGAGTAGCCCTATCCAGCTGGTCCGAGGTGGCATCCGCAGCCGACCGGGTCCGGGAAGCCGACCGCCGGGCCGACCGCTACGCGGTGGAGATCCATAAGAAATGGGCCATCAGCATGGCGTGCATCACCTTCGTGATCATCGGGATCGTGCTGGCGCTGCGCTTTCCACGCGGGGGGATCGGCCTGGTCCTCGGGGGCGGCACCCTGATCTTCGCCATCCACTACATCGGGCTCACAGCCGGTGAAAGCCTGGCCGACCGCGGCCATGTGGCCCCCTGGTTCGCCATGTGGGCGCCCAACATCATACTGACGGTGCTAGGGATATTCGGCCTCTTGTGGGTGAGCCGTCAATCCGGGTCAACCCGCGGGGGAGACTTCCGAGAGATGTTCGACGCGGTGGCTCATACGGTCAGGCGGCTGCGAGGACTGGTCTTCCGGTGATCGGGAAGCTCGTTGCGATGATCGGGAAGCTCGTGGCGACAGGAATGCGCCGGCTCGACCGCGTCTTGCCGGCAAACGGACTCCGCCACCTCGACCGCTACGTCCTCGGCACCTGGATCCGGCTCTTCGTGATGGCTGCCCTCGGCCTTCCGCTGATCGCGATCTTTTTCAACCTCACCGACATGTTGAGCAGGCTGCTGGATCGCGGTCTGAGCATGCGCGAGATCTTCATCAGCTACGTGTATGCCCTACCCGAGTATGCCTTCCTCGTCATGCCGGCAGCCGTTCTTCTCGCCACGGTTTTCACCGTCGTTGGGATGGGCCGCCACTCCGAGCTGACGGCTGCGAAGGCCGGAGGCCAGAGCTTTCACCGTCTCATGCGGCCCCTGTTCATTGCCGCGGGGCTGGCGTCGGTTCTGGCCTTC
>JBDTUV010000350.1:0-3392 GCA_040007575.1 Gemmatimonadales bacterium | reverse complement strand
CTCCGCGACACCACCCGGAAGAACATGGAGCAGGACTGGCTCAAGACCAACCTGGCCAAGTTCAGCCGGATGCTCCAGGGTCAGCGGGACCTGGCGGCAGTCTCCCAGCTGATCCTCTCTGACCTCGCCCCGCTGGTCGCCGCGCACCATGGCGTCTTCTATGTGGTGGATCCAACCGGGGAGGAGCCGACCCTCAAGCTGCTGGCCAGTTACGCCTACAAAGACCGCAAGAACGTCTCCAGCGAGTTCCGCATGGGCGAAGGCCTGGTGGGCCAGTGCGCGGTCGAGGCCCGGATGCTGCTCATCAACCAGGTGCCGGGCGACTACATCCAGATCAACTCCGGCCTGGGCGAGGCGCCGCCACGCAGTATCGCGATTCTCCCCGTGCTCTTCGAGGGCGAGGTCAGGGCGGTGCTCGAGCTGGGGACGTTCGACCAGTTCGACGAGATCCGGCTGACGTTCCTGGAGCAGCTGGCCGAGAGCATCGGCATCGTGCTCAACACCATCGCGGCGAACATGCGGACCGAGGAGCTGCTGAAGCAGTCACAGGCTCTCACCGAAGGGCTCCAGTCGCAGCAGGAAGCACTCACTGAGACCAACAAGCGGCTGGAGCAGCAGACCCGTTCGCTGCAGAAGTCCGAGGACCTGCTCCGAAACCAGCAGGACGAGCTGCAGAAGAGCAATCTGGAGCTGGAGGTCAAGGCGCAGTTGCTCGCCAGCCAGAACGCGGAAGTCGAGCAGAAGAACAAGGAAGTGGAGCAGGCCAAGGTGGCCCTGGAAGAGAAGGCCGAGCAGCTGGCCCTCATTTCCAAGTACAAGTCGGAGTTCCTGGCCAACATGTCACATGAGCTCCGGACTCCGCTCAACAGCCTGCTGATCCTCTCGCAGATCCTGACCGAAAACCCGGAGGGAAACCTCACCACCAAGCAGGTCGGCTTTGCCCAGACGATTCACAGCTCCGGCTCCGACCTGCTCGACCTGATCAACGACATTCTCGATCTGTCGAAGATCGAGTCGGGCACCATGGCGGTGGATATCACGACGCTGCCATTCAACGAAGTCCGGAAGTTCGTCGAGAGCACCTTCCGGCAGGTGGGTGACCTCAAGGGGCTGCAGTTCGAGGTTAGCCTGGATCCCCTCCTGCCTCCGGCGATCCAGACCGACACCAAGCGGCTGCAGCAGGTGCTGAAGAACCTGCTGTCGAACGCGTTCAAGTTCACCGAGCGGGGGAGTGTGTCGCTCCGCGCCAGCGTGGCCAGCGGCGGCTGGAACCCCGAGCAGGAGCTGCTCAATGCCGCCAACACGGTCATCGCCTTCTCCGTGACCGATACCGGTATCGGTATTCCTCGAGAGAAGCACGGCGTCATCTTCGAGGCGTTCCAGCAAGGCGACGGCACCACGAGCCGCAAGTACGGCGGCACCGGACTCGGCCTTTCGATCAGCCGGCAGATCACCCGGCTGCTGGGCGGCGAGATCCGGATCGAGAGCACTCCCGGAATCGGAAGCACGTTCACCCTCTACCTGCCGCTGATCTATCCCTCGCAGCCGGTCGAAACGCCCGCGGGTGACGAGGACGGCGCCGGCAGCGTCGGCCCGCTGGTTGGGGAGGCAACCCGATCGATCACCACGGCCAGCTCCCGGGTGGTGCTCGCCCCGGTGGTGGAGCGGGCGGTCAACGATGACCGAGCCGACATCCGGGAGGGCGACCGTGTCCTCCTCATCGCGGAGGACGATCCGAACTTCGCCCAGATCCTTCTCGACCTGGCGCGGGAGCGGGGCTTCAAGGGGCTGGTCGCCCAGACGGCGGATCGGGCGCTGTCGCTGGCCCGGGAATACCAGCCGACCGCCGTGACGCTGGATCTGCGGCTCCCCGATGCCGACGGATGGACCATCCTCGATCGGCTCAAGCACGACCCGGCGACGCGGCACGTCCCGGTGCACATCATCTCGGTGGAGGAAAACTGGCAGCGAGGACTGCGCCTGGGTGCCATCGACTTCCTTACCAAGCCGGCCACCAAGGAATCGCTCTCGGATGCGCTTACGACGCTCCACGAGTTTGTCGACCGTCCGATCAAGCGCCTGCTGGTGGTCGAGGACGATGAAGTGCAACAGCGGAGCATCGCCGAGCTGATTGGCGATGGCGACGTCGAGACCACGGCTGTCACCACCGGGGCCGACGCCCTCGAGGCTCTCCAGCGTGGGTCCTTTGACTGCATGGTGCTCGACCTCGGTCTGCCGGACATGACCGGCTTCCAGCTCATCACCCGGGTCAAGGGCGAGATCGGGCTGAGGAAGCTGCCCACCATCGTCTACACCGGGAAACAGCTTTCCAAGCGGGAGGAGGCAGAGCTCCGCCGCATGGCCGAGTCGGTGGTGATCAAGGACGCGCAGTCGCCCGAGCGCCTGCTCGACGAGACGGCATTGTTCCTCCATCGGGTAACGGCTCGCCTGCCCGAGTCCAAGCGGCGGATGCTGGAGCAGTTGCACCGCACCGATCCAACCCTGACCGGACGCACCGCGCTGGTGGTGGACGACGACGTGCGCAACATCTTCGCCCTCACCACGTTCCTCGAGCGGAGCGAGATGAAGGTGGTCTATGCGGAGAGCGGCCGCGAGGGAATCGCCAAGCTGCAGGCGAATCCCGAGGTGGAGGTCGTACTCATGGACGTCATGATGCCGGAGATGGACGGCTACGAAACGATGCGGGCTATCCGGGAGATGTCCCGGTTCCGCAGTCTTCCCATCATTGCCGTCACGGCGAAGGCCATGAAGGGAGACCGGGAGAAGTGCATCGATGCGGGCGCGTCGGACTACATCGCCAAGCCGGTCGATATGGATCAACTGCTTTCGCTGCTCCGTGTATGGCTGTACCGGTAGGCGGGGCGGCGGGGCAGCGGGGCGGCGGGGCAGTGGTCTCGGGAGATTCTGTCGAGACGTGCGACCGAGCGATGGTCGCAGCCGATGGGTCTGCCCCGCTGCCCAGCGGCCCCGCCGCCCCGCTGATCGACGACCGCGTCAACATCCTGCTGGTCGACGACCAACCGGCCAACCTCATAGCCCTCGAGGCGATGCTGCAGGGGCTGGGGCAGAACCTGGTCAAGGCGGAGTCCGGCCGGGAGGCGCTCAAGTGGCTCCTAACCCGCGAGTTCGCGGTCATCCTCCTCGACGTCGAGATGCCCGAGATGGACGGGTTCGAGACCGCGACGCTCATCCGCGAGCGGGACAAGTCGCGCCACACCCCGATCCTGTTCCTCACTGCTGCCGACAAGAGCCAAAGCCACGCAGTGCGGGGGTACGCCGTCGGCGCCGTCGACTACCTCGTGAAGCCGGTGGTGCCCGAGTTCGTACGGTCGAAGGTGGCGGTCTTCGTGGAGCTCGCCAAAAAGTCCGAG
>JBDTUV010000349.1:0-3406 GCA_040007575.1 Gemmatimonadales bacterium | reverse complement strand
CCTGGACACTTCCTCAACTTTCTTCACTCGAACCGGGCTAAGTCCAAATTTGGCCAGGTCTTCGTAGGCTATGCCTTTGCAGAGGGCTGGGCACACTATACCGAGGAAATGATGTGGGAAGCGGGGCTGGGAGATGGAGATCCGGAGTTGCACATCGGGCAACTCTCCAATGCGCTTTTGCGCAACGTGCGGTTCCTGTCGGCGATCGGACTGCACACCAAGGGCATGACGGTCGAGCAGTCGGAGCGGATGTTCCGGGAACAGGCGTTTCAGGACCCCGGCAATTCGAGGCAGCAAGCAGCCCGCGGCACATATGACCCGGCCTACCTTAACTACACGATGGGCAAATTGATGATCCGGAAACTGCGCGAGGACTGGACCCAAGATCGAGGCGGCCAGGAGGCGTGGAAGCAATTCCACGATGCCTTCCTGTCCTATGGCGGGCCACCGATCCCCTTGGTGCGGCGCGCGATGTTGGGGAAGGAGAGCGGGCCGGCCTTGTAAAGGCAGGTCTAGTCTACCAACGCTGGATAGTCGTAGGCGTAATCCGTCGTTCCAAAGCGGGCCAGCACCCCGTCTGGATCATTCAGAACGACTCCGAGCACGCGCCCCCCGGCGGACACCACGCGCTGGCGGGCAACGTCGGCTGCCCCGCGGTCCGTTTGGCCGGCTCTCACCACCATGATCACCCCATCGGCCGACGCGGCCAGCGTCGCGGCGTCGGCGCTGACAAGCACCGGCGGAGTGTCGAGCAGAATCACATCGAATTCGGCCTGGAGCTGCTTCAGCATCCCGCGCAGCATCGCCGGCTCCAGCAGCTCAGGATTGTCCTGCGGGTCGGTCCCGCAGGGCAGGAAGGAAAGCCGATCGATCCCCGTTTTCCGTATTGCTGTCACCCGGTGATTCAGTGTAGTGTCGGGTGCGCTGGAGCGCAGCAGGTCCATGAGTCCAGGAGTGCGGGAGACGCGAAACACCCGGTGCAGCCGCGGGCGATGGATGTCGCAGTCCACCAGGAGCACCCGGGCGCCACCGCGAGCGAACGTGACGGCGAGATTCGTGGCGATCAGCGTCTTTCCTTCCTGAGGAGCGGCACTGGTCACCACCAGCGTGCAGGGACCGTCGCCCCAGGAGAACGCCAAACTGATCCGCAACATCCGGAATGCTTCGACCTCGCTGGAGACGGCTCCAGACGGAGAGAACAGGACTTCTGGGGAAAAGCTGCTCGAATTGCCGTTGCTCCCGTTGCGGTGGTGGACTTCTCCCGCCAGTAGTCTCTGCCCGGCGCCGTTGGGGTAGAGCCCCTGAATTCTGGGAATGGTTCCCAGCTCCGTGGTCCCGATCAGATCCTGGAGTTCCCGCGGAGTCCTGACTGTACGATTCGTCAGGTTGGCCAGCACCGCCGCCGCGCCTCCGAACAGAATGCCCAGCAGCAGCCCCAGGCCGACCTTGGCCGCTCGAGGAATGCCGGCTTCCCGGTAAGGGAGGGGAGCGACGTCGAGGATCTCGATGTCGGCGGTTCCGAGCGCTTCCGAGATCCGGGCCTTCTGGTACTCCTGACGAAGCGCGTCGGTCGTCGTCCGCAGCACCTCCACTCGGCGATCCAGAGTGGCCTCCGCGGCCTGTTGAGCCGGCAGGCTCTGAATGGACAGTGCGCCGAGCGCCTGCTGATTCGACAGGACCGCGATTCGCGCATCGAGCGCGGCTATGCGGGCCCGGACGGCACCGACCAGCTGGCTCTGGGTTGTCCGCAGCAGCGTTGAGAGCTGCACGACATCGGGATCGGTCGGCATGCTCCGCCACGGCCCGGTGGTGAGCGAGTCGAGCCGGGCGCGATAGTCGACCAGGCGGTGCTGGAGCCGCCCCAGCGTCGAGTCGGAGGCTACCTCGGGCGAAAACGCCAGGGCTTGAAATGCGGCTTCAGTTCCTCCGCCCGGTTGGTTTGCACGCTGCAGCAAAGCGGTCAGCACGCGGCGGTCGGCCACCAGCTCGCCACGTCGCGCCCCCTGCGTCGCTGCCGTGGCCTGCTCGGCCGAGAGATTATCCCGGGCGTTTCCCATTTGCTGGCTACCTCGGAATGCACTGAGCTCCGCCTCCGCCTTAACCAGCATCGAGTCGGTTACCCGAAGCTGCTCACTGAGAAACTCGCGCCGTCGGCCCGACTGGCCCTGGGCTGCATGGCCATTCGCCGTCAGAAACAGCCGAGCAAGGTGATTGACGAATTGCTCGGCCCGGGCGGGATCGGAGTCCACATACCTGACGTCGATCACGTCGGTACCGGGCCGAGGCACGACCTTCAGCCTCTCCAGCGCCTGATCGATGGCCACGTCTCGCGGCTGTACCACGACAATGGCAAAGCCCAGGGGCGGAGCCTTCGGAACGGTGAGGCCGACGGCTCCGAGTCGTAGACGTTCTCCGAATGGGGCCGCCGCCTCGCCTCCGCTGGACCGAGCAATCACGCCATCCATCCCGAACCGCAGCATCAGAGTGTCCGGCGGAGCGTCGCCCGTCACGGTTACCTGCTGAAGCGCTCCGGCCGGGAAGCGGGGGCCTATGAGTGGGGAACCCAGCGTGAAGGGCGTGGCGGGCTGTAATCGGAGCCCGAGAGAGTCGACTACGGCGCCCACCAGCGTGCGGCTGGAGAGGACCTGTACTACGGAGAGAAGTGGGTCCACCGCTCGATCGGATGTCTGGGGTGCGTTCTCCACCCCCCGGGTCAGGGTGCGCCGCTCACCCGCCAGGCGGATCACCGAGCGGGCGCTATACTGGGGCGCAGTGTGAGTGACCAGAAGGGCCGTGACTAGCAGCGTCACTCCTGCCACCGCCAGAAACAGGTGCAGGTTCTCGCGGACCGAGCGCACCAGATACGCCGGCGTGATGCCGTCGCCCTGGAGGGCCGCATCTGTCAGCCAGGGAGCCGGAGAGTTCGGCATGGGTTCCAGGGCGGAATAGTCCCGGGAGCGGGATCCGGATCGACGGTCACGCATGTCAGGGCTCATATGGGGAGCGTGGATGTCGGCCGGATCCCACAACAATAGGGGATCGCATGCGGAGCGCCGGCAACATTGAGAACTGCAAATGCTTGCACTCTCTGAGCTCCTGCAGCAGGTGATATGTTGTTTCCCAGGGTGATCGATCGAATCGACCGGGGCGGTTCCCAAGGGAGGCTGTAGCCAGCATGGCCATCAGACAGTTGGCAGGTCTACTTGCATCGCTTATGCCGCTGGCGGGCTGCTCGAATCCACACCCGAACGAGCGCAATAGTCGGTCTGCAGGGGCGGTATCCGAGCCGGCGCCGCCAGCGCCGCCGGCCACGGTGCCGGTGCGCTACTACGTCGCTCCCGGCGGGTCGGACACCGGTCCCGGCACGGCCGGCTCTCCTAACCATATTTGTCACTGGATGCGGCCG